>CAJZJP010000012.1:0-14332 GCA_916050095.1 uncultured Atopobium sp. | reverse complement strand
CAGATTATCTGACTTAGGTGTGTTTTGAACTGCCTCCTATTTCTCGTGTCCAAGAAATGGGAGGCAGTTCAATTTCTGTGCGGGGGATTATCTTGTACGAGGTCATTTTTAGCAAGATATTGTCTGGACAGCTACGCGCGTTGCAAAATCACATAGCGATTAAGATTGTTATCTTTGCCATCTGCACTAAATTGCGCACAAACGTGCACGTCAGGGCCAAGGCTTGCAAGAAGCTCATCAAGCTCCTCTTGCGAGAAGTGATGACAATAGCGCCAGGTATTGGCCTTATCTTGCCAGCCAATCAGATAGTCATGCTCCTCAAGCTCTGATGCATCTATACCCAGCTCACGCAGCCCTTGAACAGTGGTTTCTTGAGCTTTAGCAGCAAGTTTTTGGCTGTTCATAAACTGCCAGAAAGAAACGCACACAAATCCGCCAGGTTTTGTTTTCTCTAACAGAGTGCGCAGAAGCTCGGTCCTCTTCTTTGCGCCAGGTACATGATGCAAAAAGCCAAACGCAACCACTAAATCACAAGCCGGAACAGTCAGACGCGAAGAAAGCGTGTTATCAAGCAGACTCTTTATTACATCTAATTCAATAAATGCCAGCTCAGAGACATGAGTGTCTGCCTCACCACTCTCTACCAGTGGCTTGCAATTGTCTACAGCAAAATACTTTGCAGGGACAATCCCCGCCTTATCGCATAAATAGCGAGCAAAACGTAGGTTTCCACAACCTACGTCAAGTACAGAGGGTTTCTCGCCAACTAAAAGCTGAGGCATGACATCTAGGCACTGCTGCCACCCCTGCCAAGGCATTTGTCGTGTGGCCGAGAAACTCTGCGTCTGCTGAGTGTAAAACTCAGAGGTTACGTAGCTCAGCTGCTCAGCGGTAGATGTGCTGATAGATTGCGTATATGTTCTGTGAGAAGAAGTTTCCATACAGAGATTTTACGTCACCGTCTTACTCCTAAAGGCCAGAAGCTCACCTTATTGCCTATACTGTTTGTATGGATGAACTCATTTTGGACATATTGCAGCAGCTCAGAGATGGCTCGCAAGGAGCTCTTGATACGCATCAGCTTGAGATGCTCATTAACTCGCACAACAGCGGAATTGACTCTAGCGCCCACAGTACAGAGCGCGAGAAACTCATTCCTAAACGAGCAATTCTCCCCTATTTTTTGCAGGTCAAGCAGAAAAACGATGTGCTCTGGCAATCGTGGAACGTGACGCCTGAGCTGGAAGAAAGATTTATTCGCTCCGTGCGCATGAAGCCTCGTCGCACCGCTTCTGGCGTGGCTACCATTACCGTGATTACCAGGCCGCATACCTGCTCAAGTAATTGCATTTATTGTCCGTGTGATCTGCGTATGCCTAAGAGCTACCTTGCTAACGAGCCTGCCTGTCAGCGCGCAGAACTAACGTTTTTTGATCCATACGTGCAGGTTGCAGCCCGCCTTCAAGCGCTCCATCAGATGGGCCACTCAACCGACAAAGTAGAACTCATTGTACTCGGTGGCACCTGGAGCGATTATCCAGAGAGCTATCAATACTGGTTTATCAAGGAGCTTTTCCGTGCACTCAACGAGTGGCCAAGCTCTCCTAATCACATCCAGGAACGCCTGAATTGGTACACCTCGTTTGGCCTGCAGAACTCTGAAGATGCTCTCTCCTCCTTTGTTGCTGAACAGCAAGCGGCAGTCTTTGAAGATACTGCCACGTATAACCAGGCTTTTCATAAGCTCTACGACACCAGCCAGCCTCACCAAAGCGCATGGTCTCAGATGCAAAGTACCTATGATGAGCTTGTAGAACAACAACACGTTAACGAGACAGCTGCTGCTCGCGTGGTTGGCCTTGTAATAGAAACCAGACCCGACACTATTACGCCAGAAAACCTACGCATGTTTAGGCAGCTTGGGTGCACCAAAATTCAAATTGGCATTCAGAGCACACGCCAAGAAATCCTTGAAGCAAACCAGCGTCAGATGAGTGTTGCCCAGATTAAACGAGCGTTCTCGCTGATTCGCTTGTGCGGATTTAAAATCCACTCTCACCTGATGGTTAACCTGTTAGGCGCAACTCCTGAGGCGGACAAACAGGACTTTAAAACGTTTGTCACAGATCCAGGATTTCTCCCTGACGAGATTAAACTCTACCCCTGTGCACTGGTATCTGGAACGCAATTGGTCCAGAAATACCGTGAGGGTGCATGGCAGCCATACGCCAAAGATGAGCTAGTAGACATACTTGTTCAAGACGTGCTAGTAACGCCTCCATACGTGCGTATTTCTCGCATGATTAGAGACATTAGCGCCACTGATATTTTGGTGGGAAACAAACATACCAACCTCCGCCAGATGGTGGAGCAGGAACTTACCTCTGAAGACGTCGCAAGCCACGTGCAGGAAATTCGCTTTAGAGAGATTAACCAGCAGCAGGTACGCGCCACGGAACTTACGCTGCAAGACTTTGCTTACACCACCACAGTCAGCGACGAGCACTTCCTGCAATGGGTAACTGCTGACAACAAAATTGCAGGTTTCTGTAGGCTTTCGCTTCCCCACTGGGACAAGCTGACCTCTGGTGCATGTGATGTTTCTGCCGATGAACTGCTGGTACAGCCAGGTCAAGCCATGATCAGAGAGCTCCACGTGTACGGACAGGCGCTTTCGCTGGGCTCGGAAGGAATGTCTGCTCAACACCAGGGCTTGGGCCAAAAACTTCTTGCCAAGGCCTCCTCTATTGCAACAGATACGGGTTATACCAGCCTTAACGTCATCAGCTCAATTGGAACGCGCGCTTACTATCGCACTCAGGGCTTTACTGATGCAGGCCTCTACCAGCAAAAAGCTCTGTAGAAAGGTAGCTTTGCACTTCCAAACCAGCTTCATACGCTTACTTCTTTCGTCACAAAAAATGCCGAGAAGACCGTTGATCTTCTCGGCATATTCATGAGCGTCACCCTCTCCTTGACGCGAATGGATCTTAACTAATCAGCGATAAAATCTGAGAGAGGTTCTTCTTTCCGAAGTCAACCTTCTGACCGTCGTTGATAACCAAGCAAGGAACGCTCATGACGTCATAGGTGTCTTTGAGCTCCTTGAAGTGATTGATGTCGTAGACATCGCAGGTGACCTGAGGATTGTCTGCAGCAATGCGCTGAGCGGCCACAACAACATCTGGGCACATGGTACAAGAGAGTCCCACCAAAACCTGAAGATGTGTCTTTGACTCAATAGCGGCAATAGATGCCTTATCCTCGTCACTGATAGGCTGACCAGGACCTGCAGCGTTGTAGAGTCCCAGTACAAACGAAGTGAACTCATGGCCTCCAGGAACACCGTGGAACGCAAGGCCTGTTGGGGTTCCATCCTGTGCGCAAACGCGTACAACGGGAAGGTTCTTCTCGCCCGTGTCTGAGACCGTCTGAACGCTCAGCTTGTCGGTCATAGAAGAAAGTTCTTCCATGTAAGCTACAAGCTCCTCAGAAACAGGTCTTTGATCAAGCTCAAGCTGAAGCACAAGCGGACGTGCCATGCGCTCAAAGACAGCGTTGAGCTGTGCCTTCATGTCATCGGTGAAGATTTCTCCGGAGTCAGAGGCACTCTTAGCCGCTGGAGCCTCAGGAGCCTCCTTCTTGGACGAGATACGCGTGACGTTCATCTGTGGAACAAGGCTGGTCTTTTCCTGGACACGCTTGATGTAGCGCTCCATCTCGGTAGCGGTAGTTGCTGCCTGGCCAATAGCTGTTGCAACCTGACGCAGTGGTTTCTGGCACACATCACCCGCACCAAAAAGACCCTCACAGGTTGTTTCTTGATGCTCGTTGGTGATCAGATAGCCGTAATCATCAGTCTGAGCCAGTTCTTTTACCAGGTCGGTCTCTGGCGCATAGCCCGCAAAGACAAAGACGCCAATAGAATCGCCATCTTCTGGAGCAAACGTGGTCTTCTCGCCTGTTTTCAGATTCTTGTATGTAATAGACCTGAGCGCAGAATCTCCAGCAACGGATTCAACCTGTGTGTTATAGAGAACCGTAATATTTGGATTGGTGCGAGCAGCTTCAGACGACGCAGGAGCGCAGGTAAACGCCTCCTCACGTACAAGAACGGTAACGTGCTTTGCATACTTGGTCAAAAACACGCTTTCCTCTGCAGCCGCAAAGCCTCCACCGATTACAAAGACTTCTTTGCCGGTAAAGAACTCACCGTCGCAGGTGGCACAATAGGCAACTCCGTGGCCCTGATAGTCCTCTTCTCCCACAAAGCCGATATGACGTGGATGTGCTCCTGAGGCGAGAAGAACGGAGAGGCAGGGACGCTCACCTTTGGTGGTGTGAACTACCTTGACATCTCCGGACATGTCCAGGTCAGTAACTTCTGCCAGCAAAAACTCTGCGCCAAAGGCCTCAGCCTGCTTACGCATGGTTTCTGAGAGTTCAGAGCCACTGGTAGAGAAAACTCCCGGGTAATTAACGACCTCATTAGTAATAGTGATCTGTCCGCCAAAATGGTCCTTCTCGACAACTAGAACACGGTAGCGAGCGCGGGCCAGATAGAGGGCGGCGGTGAGCCCTGCTGGCCCACCGCCGATAATCACCGCGTCGTAGAGGTCTTTGACGTCGGTCATTGTAAGCTCCCTAAATCTTAGAGCTGACCAACAAGGTCAAGGCTTGGCTTCAGGGTCTCAGCACCTGGCTGCCACTTAGCTGGGCAGACCTGATCGCCGTGCTCTGCAACAAACTGTGCAGCCTGGAGAAGGCGGAGAAGCTCCTCAGCGTTACGGCCAATGCCACCAGCGGTGACAAGCTCAACCTGGATGACACCCTCAGGGTCAACGATGAAAGCACCGCGCTCAGCAAGGCCTGCATCCTCAATAAGGACCTCAAAGTTCCTTGCAAGAACGTGAGCTGGGTCAGCGAGCATTGGGTAGGTTACCTTAGAGATACGCTCGGACTCCTCGTGCCATGCCTTGTGGACAAACTCAGTGTCGCAAGAAACAGAGTAGACCTCTGCGCCAGCAGCCTGGAACTTGTCATAGTTGTTTGCAAGATCCTCAAGCTCAGTTGGGCAGACAAAGGTAAAGTCAGCTGGATAGAAGAAGAACAGGCTCCACTTACCCAGTGTGGACTCCTTGCTTACCTCGGTAATGTCACCGTTGTGGAATGCGTTTACCTTAAAATCACCAATTTGCTTACCAATAAGAGACATAGTCAGTTCCTTTCTGTAAGTAAAACAATTTGTAAAACGTGCTAGTTAGAAGTTTACTCTCTTTAACTCTTTTGTCAATAACAATAATGATTACTATTTATATCCACAAAAAGAAACAGGCCAGATTACTCTGACCTGTGAACAGTTGGTGGGCGTTATAAGATTTGAACTTATGACCTCTTCCGTGTCAGGGAAGCGCTCGTCCCCCTGAGCTAAACGCCCGAATATGTTTGCTGCTGGGGATGCAGCAAGGGATATATTACGAGAAACCCGCCCCTCTTGCAACCGTCAAACTCAACTTTTTTAGAAATTTGCAAAAGATCGGTTCGTCGCAACATTGATGGCTACGTAAATGCTGTAGTCTTTGAAATGAATGACTCCTTTTAAACCCGTACGTCTTCTGCACCTCAATTATTAAAAAATAGGCAACAGGATTGTAAAAGCATACGGTCAGAAGTATTATGGCAAGTCGTTCGATTGAGGGAGAAACTTATGAACTTTCTGGAATATAACAAAGACGAGAAGCTATGCTTTAATTATAAGAAATCATGCGGTCTCTGGTTAATTGTTGTAGCTCTCATTATTTTTGCAGCTACCGTAATAGGTGGAAAACAGATTATCAATATGTCCGTATTTAGCTTTGGATATGTTGCAGCCTTCTTATCAATAAATACAAATAAGAAAGTTCTCAATAAGTTTTCCGATGGTCCCTCAAGTAAGTTCCAGAACAAAATGTCTCTATACGCTGTAATTTTCTTATTCATTTTGATGTTTTTATTAGGTGGACCATTTTTTGCAACTGAAAACTGGAGACTTATTTGGTTGGGCGCGTTAATGGCCACGGCGCTGCACTTTTTCCTCTATTACTTTGTACACGGAAAATCGATGATCTATTTGGCTATACTCTGCGCCGTTAATGTTGGTATAGGTTATATTTTTCCAGACATCCCACTGACAATAACTGCCTATATTGATGCGGCAATTAAACTTGGCTTTGGAATATACCTGTTCTTTTTCTCAAAGCCAACACAACAAAAATAGCCTTCACCTAGAGTCCATGTGCGTCAAACGTGTCCTTAACCAAAGCCACAAGCATTGGTATAAACACAGCCACGCCTGCTAAAAGCATTGGATTGTCACGTACTTCCGGAATGTCCTGTAAGAAATTCTGCAGATCATAGACAAGACCAACGGCAACAGCAATAAGAATAGGTGCCAGAATAATCAAAATAGGATTTGGTGGTTTACGCATAAGGATGCTTTCTTTTACAAGTACTGCACACGCAGCGGTCCAATAGAGCAAAGATACGTATCAAGCCACATTCTGGCTTTTCTTCCCTATTTCTTCCCTACTTCTTACGCTTAACCTTAATTTGAATGCCAGAGGTATCTGGACGAGGTGACGTAGAAGCAACAGCGGGTTTCTCGCCATTTACAAAAGCCGAGAAACGCTGACGGAAACGATTCCACTTGTGATAGATAGGCTCGTGATCGTGAGATCTGAGACCCAAGAGCATACTTGCAGCCATAGTTGGAAGCAGATACTCAATAGCGCGCCAAAGAACAAAGCCTGCGGCAATTTCCTCGCCAAACATATGGCCAAACAGGAAGGCAAAGCCACCCTCTGCGCCACCAGTGCCACCAGGAAGTGGAATGGCCGAGGTCAAGAGCTCAAGCATTGAACCAGATGCAAGGCAAGTCAGAAGGTCTGCGGGTTGGCCGAGTGCGCGCAGAACAAAGTATGGCAGTGCATAGAGGCAGCCAAGCTGGACCAAGGTAACCAGCAGAACAACGCACATCTCTGGGATGTTTTTTGCAGCAGTCTTAAAGCCGTTTGAGAACTCATCTACCTGCGTGTTAATGATGCCATGCCAGTGGTCGTACTGCTTTACGATACGAAGACGTGAAAGCAGCCTTAAGCCCCAGTTACCCACAGTCTTTACCATTTTTGGAAGCAGGCAAATGGCCAGAATAACAGCGACCATCACGATTTTTGCGCCAAACAAAATAACGCCAATAACGGTAACATCGCCAAATTGCTCGTAGAAATAATTGGCCCTAAAGATAAGCATCAGAGCTGCAAAGATGCCCTCGCCCGCTTCGTACATAACAAAGCGTGTGAACTGCAGAGCTCCTGCTTGACCCACGGAAATACCTGCACGAGTGAGGCGATAAATCTGAGCAGGAGCAGCTCCTGCACCGTTTGGCGTAAGGTTCATGAAGAAGATGCCCGACGCCTCAACGCTCATCAGATCACGGACACCAACAGGGCTCTCGGGGTCTGTAATGACTGAAATTACGTAGGCGAGAATACCCAGGAAATAGTAGACAAAATAACAAAGAGCGCCAGCAATAAGCCAGCCTGTATCTACGTCTGCTAGAGCAACAACAAACTCATCAAACTGCCCAGAGAAAACGATATAGAGTGCGTACAGTATTACAACCGCAAAGAGGAAGAGAATGCTCTTTCTAACTTGACCAAAACTCTCTTTTGCCTCTTCTACCTGCTCAGATGAAGAAGTTGGAGCAACACTAATCTTAGGCTTTTTGGTTGAAACACCCTTAACGGTTGTAGATCCAATCTTCACCGTTACCTTCGGTGTAGATGAGGGGTGCTCGGTTTCAGACGCGCCATCTGGGCGATCCATGGGCACCTCCTTGGACTCTGGATCACAATACGTGTACAGAAACAACACTCTTTTCAGGTAAACGATGCAACCTCAGAGGGTTTCTCGCCACCTACCTGCTTTTTATTTTACATGAACCGTTCAAGTATACTCTTGTCGGCCTCAATAATGCCACCGCCACAAACTTCCTGGCCATCGTACAAAACCGCCGATTGACCTGCTGCAACAGTTTTTACCGGCTGATCAAATTCAATAAATCCACATTGATTATCTGTGAGCGTAAACGTTACGGGAACCAGCGCACCTGTGTGACGAGTTCTGACCACATACCTACCGTTAACTGCAGGTTCTCCAGAAATCCAGTGCATGTCCGAGAGCTCCATGCGACGCGTCCAGAGCGCAGGACAGTTGAGGTCAGAGGTTACATACACCACATTCTTAAGTGTGTCGGTTGCTACTACATAGCGAGCAGGGCCTCCACCGATGTTCAGGCCTTTTCTCTGGCCAACGGTAAAGAGGAATGCTCCGTCATGGGTGCCAAGAACCTTGCCTGTCTCCCACTCAATGACGTCGCCCTGCTTTTTCTGAAAAGTGTCCAACAAAAACGTGCGCAAGCCAACGGGACCAATAAAGCAAATGCCGTCAGAGTCTGGCTTTGTTTCTATGCCCAGACCGCGCTCTGCACACATAACCCTAACCTCTGCCTTGGTGGCAATGTGTCCAATAGGAAAAAGCGTGCGTTTAAACAAATGACCTGGCACACGCCATAGGAAATAAGTCTGATCCTTGTGAGCATCTGCGGCACGCAAAAGTTTTTTGGTGCCCGGGACGTTCTGTGCATAGTGACCCGTTGCAACAAAATCGGCACCCTCAGCAAAAGCACGTTCTGCAAAGGTGCCAAACTTGACCGTCTGGTTGCACATAACGTCTGGATTAGGCGTACGGCCGTGCTCATAGGCATCAAGCAGGTAATCCACAACGGTAGCCTTATACTCGGCCTCACAGTCCCACACGTCCAAATCAATGCCCAGCGTTACGCAGACGCGCTCGGCATCAGCCAGGTCATCTGCCCAAGGACACTTAAAGCCTGGCAGGTCCTTGGACCAGTTGCGCATATAGATAGCCTTGACGTTGTAGCCCGCCTCAAGAAGCAGAGCCGCGGACAACGCCGAATCAACACCGCCGCTCATACCAAGGTAAACTAGTTCTCCCATGTCACTCCTACGCGAGCAGACTCCTGCTTGACAGCCTCAGCGATTGCCCAAGCTGCGTACAAGATGTCGTCTTCTGTGGTAGTTCTTCCAAGCGTTAACCTGAGGCTTCCCGCTGCTACTTCTCGCGGTGCTCCAATTGCCTCGAGCACGTGAGATATTTGCATTTTTGATGCAGCGCACGCAGAGCCTGTTCCCACTGACACACCCAGGCGCTCCAGCAAAATGACCAGACGACGAGCCTCAAGTCCTGGGAAAGAAACATGCAGCAAGTTAGGAAGCCTGAGCTTGGCGTTCTTTGGTCCCGAGACAATCATCTGCGGAAACTCTGTGCAAAGCAGCTCCTGTAGCTGATCTCTGAGGCGAGAAACCCGCTTTGCCTCGTCAGCGCGAGTCTCATCTGCAAGCGCCAAAGCACACGCAAAGCCAATGACGCCCGCGACGTTCTCTGTTCCTGAACGAATACCGCCCTCTTGTCCGCCACCGAGTACCAGCGGCCTTAAGCGCACGTCGTCGGAAGCCCACAGAAGACCTACCTGCTTTGGGCCAGAAAGCTTTGCCGCAGAAAGCGTCAACATGTCCGCGCCCAGCGACGACACGTTTACACTCACGTACGCCGCTGCCTGAGAAGCGTCTACATGCAAGTGCAGCGGACGAGTCTCCCCTGCGGCAAGCCTGCGTGAGCGTTCCTTGGCAAGTACCTGCGAAATCTCTCGGATAGGCTGAATGGTGCCTATCTCGCCGTTTGCAAGCTCAATGGAAACCAGCTCAGTCTCTGGCTTGAGCGCTTTTGCAACCTGCTCTGGATCCACACGACCGTCTGCTTCTACGCGTAGTGTCTTGTGCGAGAAAATCCCTGCACAGGCAAGAACGCTCTCATGTTCAATGGCGTCAACGATTACGTGCGCGTCTTCAGAGACCGTTGCAAACGCCAGGTTGTTGGCCTCTGTAGCACCTGCTGTGAGCACCACGTTTCCTGGACGAGCACCAATGGCATGCGCCAAGACAGCGCGGGCACGTTCTACCTCGTCACGAACCTGGCGAGACAGAGCATACGGAGCTGAAGGGTTGTAGAACTTCTCCGTGAAGTACGGAATCATTGCATCAACTACACGAGGATCCATAGGTGTAGCTGCGGCAAAGTCCAGGTACACGTGGCCTGTTGGGTGTTCTGGTTTTGCAGAAGGCATGTGCATTACAAATCCTTTGGGTTTCTCGCGGTCTTGCGGGCGGCCTTGCGGCGTTGCGTACTTGCGGTGTACGTCTTGCGGACGTGCGGTCTTGCGGGCTTACGGGCGTGCGGTCTTGTGTGGGCGCACGAGCTACGACTTGTCAGCCGAGTCGGGCGGTGTAAAGGTCATGTTCTGGAAACGAGTAGATACAAAGCTGTCGTCGTAATGAGTATCTACCCACATCTCGAACGCATTTGACGGAGGAACGCCAGCGTCTCGCTGAGCCTTTCTGCCTAGGCATGCCACCGTCATTGAAATGTCGGCGACAAGATACACCGTAAGCAGGGTAACAAAAATTGCTTGCCTTTTTGATGTTGGCTCACCTATCTTGTAGAGCGCGCGAGGCATGATGACCCGACACCAAATCAGACCCAAAATGCCCCAAAATCCCAAGAATCGCCAGGCCACCCACTGTGTGATAGCGTCTGGAAGATGAGCGTACGTCCACGATTCCGAGTGGAAAATCTCTTGCATTCCCCAGCCGGTAAGTTGCTCCAGCGTGCCACCAACAACAACCGAAACCAGGAAAATAACAAGGCTATTGGCATGATGCTTGTGCAGCTGGTAACAAATAACAGTGAGAAACACGGCGCCGGTTCCGTAAAGCGGAGAGAATGGTCCCCAGATGAGGCCAACCCTGCTCTCTGTCAGGCCAGCAGTAATGAGCATCCAAATCTCTTCAATAAGAAGACCAGCCATGCAGCCCACAATGAAGAGGATAACTACCTGGTACCAGCCAAGATGCATCGTGTCCAAATATGCTGAGAGCTCCGCTTGCGTTGGTTTTGGCTTGGAGAACGGAGTGGCCTGAGGCGCGGGTGATACGGCATCGCCTGCGAGCCCATCAATCTTCTCGCCAGACGAAAGCCAGCCCCAAAAATAGCGCACCACGCGAACAAAACCGCTTGCGACAAGATACGCAAGCGTCAAAAGAGCTATGAGCGACGCAACAATAAAGAACATACAACCTCATTCAAAAAGTTCTTGCTCTATGATACGGCAAGCGATCATACTTGGCAATCTACCTGCTCTTATTTGCAAGTATTGCAAGAAAAATACACCTCTTGAGCGCGGCCGGATTCATGACTTTTCTAAAAAAGTTTGACGATTTTGAAATTTACACTTGCACTCAGCCGTGAACTTGCGTATATTATTCCTCGCGTTCGCGGGCTTAGCGCAGTTGGTAGCGCGCAACCTTGCCAAGGTTGAGGTCGCGGGTTCGAACCCCGTAGCCCGCTCCATGATTTTTCGGCCGGATTCGTTTCGGCCTTTTTCATATGGCGAGATGGCCAAGTGGTAAGGCAGAGGCCTGCAAAGCCTTTATCCCCGGTTCGAATCCGGGTCTCGCCTCCAGTGAATTGACAACCCCAGCTTCGGCTGGGGTTTCTTTTTTACTACGGATACGCTTTTGTTTGGACTCTAGCCAGACGAGCCTGAAAAGTGCAAAGAATCTGTATTTGAGGCACCGATTCTTTGACAAAATCAGGCAAATCCACCGATTCTTTTACTTATTTAGGCAGAAGTTACAGATTCTTTGCAGAAATCAGGCACGTTCTAACTAGGGTGTTGTCTCCAAATTTTGCGAGCCTGAAAACCCCACCATGTCTGAGTAAAACAGCTCAGACTTGGCGAGAAAAACCGGCAAATAGCTCAGACTAGGCGTGTTTTTCAGGCAAATCGTTCAGACATGGCGAGAAAATCAGGCTTACAGCAGGCTCGCGCCAGCTCACGCCACCCGTCTGGCGAGAAACCCGTCTACTCCCAGCATATACGCACAAGAAACCCGGTATCCACACGAAATGGATACCGGGTAGAAATCGCTTGTAACCTGCGTACGCAACCTGCGTACGCACCCCGCACGACCTAGCGCATCATCTTGACCAGGCGGACAATGGTGCCGTTGCCGGAAGGTTTCTCCTGGATAGACACGGCGTCCATAAGCAGACGCATCAGTTTCACGCCGCGGCCGCGTTCAGCAAACTGGCCAGTTTCGGGAGGCTCCTCTTCATCGGAGATGCTAAAACCGCCGCCGCAATCCGAGACGTCAATGACCACCCTGTCTGGATACGCAGAAACCGTGGTCAGCACGCCCTTCTCGCACGCGTGATCAACGGCGTTGCCAATAGCCTCGCCAACTGCAAGTTCAATGTCAAACTTTTGGTCCGAGGTAAACGGCAGCGTCTTCAGCAGCGCGATAGCCCTTGAGCGAGCGTCGCACATTTTATTGGGATCAACTCTAAACGTTGTCTGAAACGATGGATGCGTGCCCGGTGCAAGCGGAGTCACGCGCGACTTTGCGGCGCAGGTACTTATAGGCATGAAATCGATAAGACCCATGCGTACCAGCGCCTTAAACGCCGTTGGCTGCACGTTGGTCAAGCTCATAAGACCACCGAGCGTCTTCATGCGTCGAACAGCGCACACGATAAAGCCCATGCCGCATGAATCGATGTACGAAACCTCCGACATATTCAGCACAATTCTTCTGCAGCCGCTCTCAATGAGCTGCTCAATCTGGGCCTTCACGCGCGGGACTCCCCTCACGTCAAGGTCAGTATTGACTGAAACAACTGCTATGTTTGGCTGCGTATACATACGTTTCTTGTTCCCGCGCAGCAACAAGAATTTCAGATATCTGCATTTTTTAGCGAGAAAATCGTCTCGTTGACGAGAAGACCGTCTAGTTGCTCTTCTCGCCAGAGTCGCCGCCGCCAGCCTCGCCAGAATCGGCGCTGCCAGCCTCGCCAGAGTCGGCGCTGCCAGGCATGGCAGAGTCAGCGCCGCCAAGCTCGTCAAAGCGCAGGGCAACCATGGCAACGTCGTCATCAAGTCTTCGGCCGGTATAGCGGTCAAGCGTGCTCAAGAACCTGTTCAGAAGGCCGTCAAAGCCACGAGGAACCTCGTTCATAATCATGTCTCGCAGGCCGGTCTCGCCAAAGAACGCGCCTTCAGGGCTACGAGCTTCCGTGGTTCCGTCGGTGTAAAGCAGCAGGATATCACCCTCGTGCAAGCGAATCGACCCGTTTTTGTACTCCATGTCGTGAAACGCGCCAACAACGCCCGACTGTACGTCCAAAAGCTCAGCCTCGCCCGATTGGGCGGACACCAAAATCGCAGGTGGATGACCGGCGGAGCAGTAGGTCAACGATGAAGTTGTAAGGTCTACAATGCCAACAAAGAGCGTTGCAAATGTTTCTACTCTCGAAAAGCCCAACAGAAATTCATTCAGCGTTGCCACCATGCGAGCGGGAGTTCTTCCCTCCCACGCGTATGCGGAAAGTGCCGTTTTAACTGCGGACGAGATAGATGCTGCCTCAATACCCTTGCCAGAAACGTCACCCATAATAATGCACGCGCGACGGCCAGGCAGCTTAATCATGCTGTAAAAATCGCCACCAACAAACGCGTCGGCGGTTGCGGACGAATAAATTCCCTCGGCAGAAATTCCTTCTACCTTCTGCAGGTCATTTTTCATGCCCGACTGCAGTGCCTGTGAGATATGTTTGTTTTGCTGGTTCTCTTCGGCACCAACGGCCAACGAGTGAACCAGAAGCATCACGCGGTCCAAGAAATCAAGCTCAATGTCGCTTAAGGGCTCAGCGTTTTCTTCTCGCAAGAAAAGCCAGGTATGCTGCTCGCCAGCAAACTTACCCAAGAAAAGCACAGCTCCCTTGCAGGGCAAACCTTGTGCAGCAAGCGAACGACTCAGCTCAGATTCAAGCTCAACCTCTTTGACTGACGCCTCGCCCTCTCCTGTCTTGAGTCCCTCAACCGTCGATGGAAGCGCGATCTGGTTGCCGCCATCCTGCGCGACGGCGGCCTCCGCCGCAGCCTGCGCGCCGCCGGCCTCCGCTGCAGCCTGCGTGCTGTCTTGCGCACCATCCTGAGTGTCGCCAAACGCTTGCTCAGCACCAAGCGCGTGGAGCGTAATGTTGCCTGTGACTTCACAGCAATCTACCGAGAAAACCCGTGCATTCAGATCGGTGCCCACTGACCTCATAACCTGCTGTAATCGCTCACCAGAGATCTTCTCGCCCTCTGCAGCGC
>CAJZJP010000011.1:0-15741 GCA_916050095.1 uncultured Atopobium sp. | reverse complement strand
ATGTTTGCCGTGCTTATTGGTCGTCTTTGGACTATGCAGCTCTTATCGTCAGCTGACTATACTGAGCAAGCAGAGCGTAACCGTACGCGCACCGTTACCACCGCAGCACCTCGTGGCCGTATTCTGGACAGAAACGGCGTGGAGATTGTTACCAACAGGCCAAGTCCAACGGTAGTAGCTCGAGCAGATGTTGCAGAAGACTACGTTAAACTGCAGATTCTTGCCAACCTTTTGGGCATGCCCATGCTGGCGGTACGCAGAAAAATTATGGATACTTCCGATGGCGCTCAGGCGCTTCGCACTGTTTCGGTAGACGTATCCAGGCGCGTAGTTGCCTACATTTACGCTCACGGCGCTTTGCTAGACGGCGTTTCAATTGAGGAACGTACGCAGCGCGCCTATCCAAACGGTTCTCTTGCAGCTCATGTTGTTGGCTATACCGGCACCGTTACGCAAGAGCAGCTTGAAAGCAGTAAAACTGCAGATGGCGGCTTTGTGTATGCCCACGGCGATATCGTGGGTCAAACGGGTGTTGAGTATCAGTACGAGTCTGCACTTCAGGGCGTTCGTGGAGAGCAGACGGTGTACGTTGACGCTGCAGGTAACGTATTGTCGCACTCAACGTCCATTGCTCCCCAGAGTGGCTCAGACGTTGTCTTAACCATTGACGCTAACATTCAAAAAGCTGCAGAAGCATCGCTTGTCAGTGTCATCAACACAGTTAGGTCCCAAGATTTCCAGGGCCGTAGTGCAAGCGTGGTTGCGCTTGATTGCACTAATGGCGAAGTCATTGCTATGGCAAGCTATCCAACCTATTCTCCTTCAATGTTTGTTGGAGGTATTTCCAGTTCTGACTGGGATACGCTTTCTTCTGAAGAGGCAAACTATCCGCTGATGAATCGTGCAATTGCTGGACAGTATCCATCTGGATCTACCATCAAAGCACTTACTACCTTTGCCGGACTCAAATACGGCATTTGTGACGGAAATTCCAGCTGGTATTGCACGGGTTTCTGGACTGGTTTTGGCGAGCAGTACGGCATGCACTGTTGGCTTCTTTCTGGTCACGGCACGGTTAACCTCATTACCGGCATCACTAACTCGTGCGATATTGTTTTTTATGAGATTGGTAAGGGCTTCTTCTATAACAACGATCATCCAGAGGGCATGCAGGAGACATTCCGTGCCTTTGGACTTGGCGCGCTTTCTGGTATTGACCTCCCAGAAGAGGCGTCTGGTCGCGTTCCAGATGCAGAGTGGAAGTGGAATTACTTTACCAGCTCGCCTGATGATGCTCGTAAGTGGCAGGGTGGTGACAACTGTAACCTTGCTATTGGCCAGGGCGACCTGCTGGTAACCTGTCTTCAGATGGCAAATGCGTACTGTGGCATTGCAAACAGAGGTCCAATTTATAAGCCACATGTTCTGAAGAGTATTAACGCCAGAAACGGTAATGGCTCTGTTATTGAGTACAAAAACGAGGTCATTCTGTCGCCAGAAGAAAAAGATGAACACCGAGACATTGTTGCTCGTGGTCTTTACGGCGTTGTCTACGAGGAGTCCGCTTCTCAGACTATCCACTGGACCAACCTTGATGTCACGGTTAATGGCAAGACGGGTACTGCTGAGCAGCAGTCTATTGGCGAGCCAGTTGGTTGGTTTGTTGGTTATGCGCCCGCTGATAAGCCTCAGTACGTTGTTGCTGCCAACCTTGACTGTGCGCCTTCTGGTGCAGGTTCTGGTATGTATATTGTTCGAGACGTCTTTGGCGCAATTTATAATCAGCCAGACAATGTTGGTAGGTAAGGAGGCGAGAAACCCATGGCACTTGATTCATCTGCAGTTACAAAACAAAGAATGAACTCACCTTTTAGGAGGCGTGGAGGTATTCCTTCAGGCGGCCTTGCCAAGAAAGAGAAGCTTACTGGTAAGAATATCTTGAGTAATCTTTATCTAGCACAGCTTGTTCCCGCGGCACTTCTCGTCCTCATCGGCATTGTGGTTATCTGGACCGCATCGATGAACATTGCCGAAGCTAGTTTTCCTAGGCACCTTCTGGGTATTGGTTTGGGCCTTGTTTTTGCCACGCTTATGTGGCGCTATGACTACAGAGCACTTGCAAATATGACAAATGTGCTGATTGTTGGCGTAGTTGTATTGATGATTTTGCCTAAGATTCCCGGCTTTGGCGTTTCGGTTAAGGGTATGACTGGTTGGGTTAATATCCCACTTGTAGGATTTAGATTTCAGCCGTCTGAGCTGGGAAAGATTGTCACAATCTTCCTTATGGCTTCGGTGAGTGCTCAGTATAACGGTAAGGTAGAAACGCTTAGAGACTATGTAAAGCTTTGTGGAACATTGATGGTTCCATTCGGCTCCATTATGCTTTTGCCTGACCTGGGAACTGGCCTGATTATTTTGGTTATCGGAGCCACCATCATCATTTGCTCTGGTGCAAAACGTTCTTGGATTCTTGTGACCGTTCTTTTGCTCATTGCTGTTGTTGCTCTTGTTGTTGTGACTTCTATGATTCCTGGTATTCCTCACATTCTTAAGGAGTACCAGATGAAGCGTCTTACCGTCTTCTTGGATCCTTCTGTTGATCCGTCGGGAGACGGCTATAACCTGCAACAGGCAAAGATTGCCGTAGGTTCTGGTGGCTTTATTGGAAAAGGACCAGGTAACGCTACGCAGGCAAGTGGACGATTCTTACCAGAGGCACACACAGACTTTGTTTTTGCACTCTTCTCGGAAGAGTTTGGCTTCCTTGGTGCATTCGTTATGCTTTCACTTTTTGCATGGATGATTTTTGCAACCATTCTGTTTGCCATGAAGACCGAGAACACCTTCTCTAAGCTGGTACTTGTTGGTTGTGCAGCCATGTGGTCGTTCCAGGTTTTACAGAATGTTGGCATGTGTATTGGTATCATGCCTATTACTGGTATTCCATTGCCTTTTATCAGCTTTGGATCAACATCGATGATTGCCCAGCTCATTTCTGTAGGAATCGTCCAGTCTGTTTACAGACATAGAACAAAGGCGGCATAAGCCATGGCAAAAAGAAACAGCTTGGGCAAACTTGCTACCTCTGTATTACAAGAATTCCGCGGGTCGCTTTCATCTCTAGAGCCAACTTATACGCATATCTACGTTGATTCCCTTGCTTCTGAAGAGGTAATCCTGGCTGTACATTCGTATTTTATGCCAGAGAGAACAGATGCAGCGGTGCGCGTCTCTAAACTTGCCGACGGTGTTTCGTTTGTTTCTGGAGGCATTGGTCGCACGGGAAAGAATGCTGCTATTCCTGATATTGCGGTGATTATTCCTACACCAACATCACAGTATGAGGACGCCCTTACCATGTTAGTAAGTCATTCAATTCCTTGTGCGGTGGTTGTTGAGTCTGCAGTCGAAGCGCCAAAAATTGCTGATACGCTCTACAACACAGGGCTTATTAGCATTGTTGCGGGTACCACTGAAGAAGTGCTCTTTGATCGACTCTCTTCATGGATTGCAACTGCAACAGAAAAATCAGTCTCTTTTGCGGCAGCGTATCCTCTTTGTAGAACTCAAGTAGTCAAACAGATAACTGCTGCTTGCGCTAAAGAAAATGCAGCTATTGGAGCTGTGGCGATTGTTCCTGGCTCTGATATGCCGCTGATGACAGCGCGCCAGATTAGGCTGGCACTTGATATTACCGCCGCCTATAACATCAATATGAGTGTTGAAACCATCGCCGAACTTCTCGGCGTTGTGGGTGCAGGCTTTGGATACCGTACAGTTGCACGCACGGTCGCAGGCACAGTTCCAGGATTTGGCTGGGCGCTTAAGGCTGGCATGGGGTACGCAGGTACTTACACTACTGCTCGCGTCATTCACGCGTATGCTCGCAAAATTGCCGAGAAACGCGATGGGGTAGCAGCTGATTCTTCTACCAAAACCGGCGCTTCGAGTGCTTCTACAGATGCAAGCGCAGCAGCAGATACAAATTCACAATCAAATACCGTAGAGATAGCAACCACACAGTCCCTCGCCAAAAGATAGAAAGTAGACTATCGTGCGTGTTAAACGAGAAAATCTCTTCCATCTCATTGAGCCCATGCTTCCGCATGTCGAGAAACCCTCAAGATACTTAAATCACGAGTGGGGAGCAGTAGAGGAGCAAGAAGGCCCGTTTCACGTTTGTATGGTTTACGCCGACGTATACGAGGTTGGTCAGCCTAATTTGGGCATTGCCATTCTCTATAACACTTTGAATAAGGCGCCTCATATTTCTTGTGAGCGCGCCTATCTGCCTTGGGTCGATATGGCAGCTCTGATGCGCAAGCGTAATGTTCCTCTGCTTTCGTTGGAGGGTGCTGCACCTTTAGCATCTTTTGATGTGGTTGGCTTTACGCTTGCACATGAAATGATTGCAACCAATATTATAGAGACGCTTGATTTAGCAGGCATCCCAATGCTCGCTGAAGAACGTGATGAAGAGGACCCACTTATTTTTGGTGGTGGTCCTTCTGTTTGGAACTCAGAGCCAGTGGCCCCGCTCTTTGATGCAATTCTTTTAGGTGATGGCGAAGAAGCGCTGGTAGAGATGTGCGAGTGCGTCAGAACTTCCAAGCTTGAAGGAGTTTCTCGCCAAGAGATTTTGCAGAGGTTGTCTGAGATTCAAGGTGTCTACGTTCCATCGCTTTATCAGATTGTGCACGATAATACCTCAACACGCTGGGGCTATGCGGTTCCTAAAGAGGGGAGCAATGCTCCAAGCGTGGTCTTTAAACGTTGCCTGCCAGATCTTTCGGTGACTGACCCTGTTGCTCAGCGCATTGTTCCGTATACCGAGATTGTTCAGGACAGGCTGGCTCTAGAGATTCAGCGCGGCTGTGCTCGCGGCTGTAGGTTCTGTCAGGCCGGAATGACGTATCGTCCTGTTCGCGAGCGCCCAGCTCAGCAGATTGTCCAAGCAGGCGAGGAAGGCCTTTTGAAGAGCGGCTACGATGAGGTTTCGCTCACGTCGCTCTCTACAACGGATCACTCTCAGTGCGGCTACATTTTGCGCCGTATGAACTCTGATTTGCGTAAACGCGGCGTGCGAATCTCCATTCCTTCCCAGCGTATGGACGCGTTTGGCGCGGAGATGGCAGACGCCGTTTCTACTTCAAGGCGTGGCGGACTGACGTTTGCACCAGAAGCAGGCTCTCAGCGCATGCGTGACGTCATCAACAAAAATGTTACCGAGGATGATCTTGAATTGGCAGCTAGAAATGCGTTTGAAAACGGCTGGCGCCGCATGAAGCTCTACTTTATGATGGGCCTTCCAACAGAAACCGATGAAGACATTCAAGCCATTCCCGCAGTTGCAAAGCGTATTTTAGATATTGGTCGAGAAATTGGCGGCAAGGGCGTTACGGTTTCTGCTTCCGTTGCCGTATTTGTGCCCAAGTCCTACACGCCATTCCAGTGGGTAGGCCAAATTTCTCGTGAGGAAGCCCAGCGTAGACAGCAGTTGCTCTTGTCATCAAATCACGATAGGGGACTCAAGATTGCCTATCACGATTCTGGAACGTCCCTGGTAGAAGGTGCGCTTTCAAAGATGGGCCGCGACGGCTTTGACTTGATTTACCAGGCCTGGAAGAATGGTTGCAAATTTGATGCATGGACCAGCGAGTTTAATCTTGATGCTTGGAATGCGGCAGCAGAAAGTCTGGGTTTCTCGCTCTCTGATATTGCAACAGAGACCTTTGATATCCAGGCAAAACTTCCATGGGATCACACATCTCCTGGCGTCTCCAAGGGCTATCTACAGCGAGAATATCGTAAAGCGATGGACGAGGTCACCACACCTGACTGCACGTTTACCTCTTGTACGGGATGTGCGGTATGCCAAACCTTAAAGGTTGACAACGTTTTGATGGGGGTGCGCTCATGACGGATGTGCAGGAAGAGAGCGTAGCTCCTGAGGTGGCTGAGCCCATGAAGAAGGACTGGCGTGCCGGTAGACCGCAGATTCAGCCAGAGATTATGACGGAGCGTGGAGCAGAGATTTTTAGGCTTCGCGTGGCTTACAAGAAAGACGACCGCCTTGCGTTTCTAGGACACCTTGAGCTCATTGGCACTATTGAGCGCTGTGTTCGTAGAGCTCAGCTGCCGTTTAGAGTAGGCAATGGCTTTGCAAAGCGCATGGGCGTTCAGTTTTCTCAGGCGCTTCCTGTTGGCGCTTCGTCTGAGGCGGAGTACTTTGACTTGAAGCTCACAGAATATGTGGACCCGGATGAGGCGTTAGAGAGGCTGTTGTCGGCTACGCCTCCCGCGCTTGCTCCGTTTGCTGCCAGCTACGTTGACCGGTCGCTGCCAGCGCTTGAAGCATGGTTGAATGCCGCTCATTGGAGATGCGACATTTTGGGAGAAGGTCTTAGGTCAGACGCGTTGCGTTGGGGGTTTGAGGATCTTCTCGCCAAAAAAGAGCTGACATACATGCGTGGAGACAAACAAAAAGTGGTCAATTTAGAGACAACGTTTGCGGGTTATAAGATTTCTGAGAGCTCATCTGAAACGTGCATTTCATTTGAGCTTGATACGCTCCAAGACCCTCGAGCGGCGCTTAGACCTGCAGTTTTGATTTACGAGGCTCAAAGAATTGCAGCTCAGGCTGGAGTAGATGGCTTACAAGGTATTGACTCGTTGAAGGTATGTCGCGTCTCGCAAGCACATCTTTCAGAAAATGGACTCCTTGTGAAGCCTCTATAACATGTAGTTTTGTCTTGGAATTTTCTGAAATATGCAGTAGACTATTTCGAGTTGTGTTTCTCGCCGAGGGACATGGGACACCGACAGTTTCCCGCGGATGTCACAGGTCACGGCGGCGAAGATCTTTGCTCGGATCTTCAGAAATGCAAAGATAGTATTAATCGTTGCAAGAATCAGCAATGAAGGGTTACACACATGTACGCAATCGTAGCAACTGGTGGCAAGCAGTATAAGGTTGCCAAGGGCGACGTAATCAGCGTCGAGAAGCTTGATGCGCAGCCTGGCGATAAGGTAAAGCTTGATGTTCTTATGCTTAACGACGGCAAGAAGGTTGTTGCTGACGCTGCCACTCTTTCCTCTAAGAAGGTTACCTGTGAGGTTCTTGAGCAGTACAAGGACAAGAAGGTCCTCGTCTTCAAGTTCCACAAGCGTAAGCGCTATCACCGCGCCAATGGTCACCGTCAGAACCTTACTAAGCTGAAGGTTACCGCGCTCCCTACCGCTCGTAAGGCTGCTGCTAAGGCATCCGACGAGTCTGCAGAGTAATTGGTCACTTCTGATATTGAGATAGGCAGGTAGCATTTATGGCACACAAGAAAGGTCTCGGCTCTTCCCGCAACGGTCGTGACTCACAAGCACAGCGCCTTGGCGTTAAGATTTACGGTGGTCAGGCAATCAAGGCTGGCCAGATTATCATCCGTCAGCGTGGTACGCACATCACCCCTGGCGTAAACGTTGGTCGCGGCAAGGATGACACTCTCTTTGCACTTTGCGATGGCGTTGTTGAGTTCAAGAAGGGTGCTAAGCACGTCGTTAACGTCGTTGCTGCTGAGGCATAAGTTTTCTTGAACATTCGCAGTTCATTCAAGGGGTCCTTCGGGACCCCTTTTTGTTTCTCGCGGTATCTTACGCGTACCGTTCACAGTTTCTAATTTGTTTCTTAATGTATTTCTTGACACAATCTGGCAAAGTAATGGTATTCTTCTTACATTGCAATTTACGCTCTTGGGAGGAGGACATATCATGCGCGCTACATGCACTCAGCAGTGGTGGTGGAACAACTTGTCTTTCTCCGGTCAGCGATGAGTTGCTTCTGCATACGCATTTAGAGGCTCTCGGGTGACCGAGAGCTTTTTTTGTGCGTACGTTTCTTGCTAAATCCGGATGGCGAGAAACCCGTGTTGTTAAAAGTTTTTGTTTGTACGTTTTAGTTTTGCGTTAAAGGAGTTTGTATGTCTACAGAAAATCTCAATGAGGTCAACGCCGCAGGCACAGAGACAGGATCTGCAGAGCAGGCACCACGTGTTGTTGCTGTTTCAAAAAATGCAGGAGTATTGGACGTTACTTCTCTAGTCCTTGTTGCCGTCCTTATTGCTGCTGGTTTTATTCTTAACCTGACCGTTGGTAAGGCAATTAGTGCTATTGGAATTGGTCCAGAGTTTATTATTTCTTCGTTCTGCCTGGCTATTCTTTTGCTTAAGCCAAACGCTGTCCAGAGTCTGGTTATTGGTCTTATCGCAGCTACCGTTATTCAGCTGACCACCTCTGTCCCTGGCGCTGATTTTGTTGCAGAGGGCGCAGCTTCACTTGTTATGTTTGCCTTCACAAGGTCCGCTCTTGCAGATAAGCCAGTAATGCCAGCAATTGGTTCTTTTGTAACCACTCTTATTTCTGGCTTGATCTTTGCTGCCATTGCTATTCCAGCAAAGGGTGCAACTATTGAGCTTTTCTACGTAATGCTTCCTGTCATCGTGGGAACCGCATTCTTTAATGCTATTGTTGTTCAGGTTCTTGCGGCTCCTCTTAAGAAGGTTTTGGGTCGATAAGTTCTTAGATACGCACTTATTTCCTGGAGAACACTGTGTCTATTATTGAAGTTCAATCTGTGTCATATAGCTATCCTGATAGCTCAGCGCATGCTCTGAATGAGCTGTCACTGAGCATTCAGGAGGGCGACTTTGTAGGTATTGTTGGTCCTTCTGGCGCAGGCAAGTCCACGCTTGCTCTTGCGCTTTCTGGCGCTATTCCTCATCACTTTAGAGGAAGTTTCTTTGGCAAGATTCTTGTCTCTGGAATGGATACCTGTACGGTTGCGCTGACTGATATCTCTAAAATTGTGGGTTCTGTAACCCAGGATATCAACGCGCAGATGGTTGCTTCAATTGTTGAGGATGAACTTCTTTTTGGTCTCGAGAACTTTGCAGTTCCTCATGCAGAGATTCCAGAGCGCATTACCTATGCTCTAAAGACAGTTGGCATTGTCAATCTTCGCTTTAGAGAGATTGCTTCTCTTTCTGGTGGACAGAAGCAAAAGGTTGCTATAGCAGCTCTTTTGGCATTACAGCCACAGGTTATGGTTCTTGATGAGCCAACAGCGGCCTTAGATCCAACGTCGTCCGAGTTAATTTTCCAGACCCTTTTAGAGCTCAACAAAACCAAAGGCATTACGGTTGTGGTAATTGAGCAAAAAGTGGGTCTTCTCGCTAAGTATTGCTCAAAGATTGCCGTTATGGACAAGGGCTCCATTTGTGCATACGGTAGCGGTGAGGAAGTGTTTTCTCAGGTAGATTTACTGCAAGAGGTTGGCGTTGATGTTCCTCGTTGCGTGCGCGTCTCAAAAGGCGTCCATGAACTCTCTCATCAGTCTGAGTATGCTCACTTGTTATCTGAGGCGGACAGAGCTGTCTGCGATGAAACTGCGTTGTCAGTTCAGTCAGCCGCCAAGCAGCTTGCGTGCTGTGTTGGGGCTTTGCAGCATCGTAGTATTTCTCTTACAGAGTGCTCTCAACCATTAGCTACTAATGACGTTGAGTTAGCAGGGGAGACGTATCTTCCAAAAATAGATGGTCCTGTGGTTGCTGAATCGAGCGGACCTTTTGACAGAATTGGTGTTCTTCAAGACGCTGACCAGCCAAGCACTCAGTCTGTTCTTGATGTTATTGATGCCACCTTCAAATATCAGGGGAGTACTGATGGCGTTGAGCGCGTCTCCCTCAGCTTGCACCCTGGCGAGCTTGTGGCACTTGTCGGCCAAAACGGTGCAGGTAAAACAACTCTAACTAAGCTGGTAAATGGCCTGTTGCGTCCTCGATCGGGAGACATTCATATTAAGGGTTCTTCATGCAAGGATTGGAAGACGTCTCAGATTGCTCAGCATGTCTCAACGCTGTTCCAAAATCCCGATTATCAGATTTGCAAAGAGAGTGTCCTTGAGGAGATTGCGTTTGGTCTTGAGCTCAAGGCTGTGTCTGCAGAGGATGCGCGCAAGAAAGCGCTTGAAGTAATTGATTGCATGGGACTGGACGCTGAGGCGTCGCCGTTTATGCTTTCTCGCGGACAGCGTCAGATGGTTGCGCTTGCATCTGTGGTTGCCTGCGAGCCAGATATTCTTGTGCTTGACGAGCCCACATCTGGTCTGGATTACAAAGAGTGTATGCAGGTCATGAATATGGTCAAATCACTGTGCGAGAAGGGCTATGCAGTTCTTATGGTCTGTCATGACATGGAGGTTGTGCTGGACTTTGCCACAAGAATTGTCGTTATGGCTCATGGTAGCGTGTTAGATGATGGGGAAGTTACACAGATCTTCTCGACAGATGAGGTTTTGAAGGAAGCATACGTTGAAGCCCCTCAGATGATTCAACTGTCAAAGCTTGCTGGAGCGCATGTGGATTCATCATTTACTGGGCTTAGCAGTGCTTCAGAGGTGCTTGGGGCATTGCAGCATCAGTTTGAGATTGCTCGTATTGCAGCCACGCTTAATGATAAGGAGGCTTCTCGTGGGTAGTGTTATTGATTACACCGAAGGAACAAGCTTCCTTCATAAGGCAAATCCTGTGGCCAAGCTTGTGTTTGCGCTTGAGCTCTTTGTGGCCGCCTTTGCCGCTCAAGGAACACTTGAGGTGCTTGCGGTGCTCGCGCTCACTATTTGTGTGGGAGTTGCCTCACAGAATGCTCAGAAGACTTTTAAGCTGGTATTTGGCTTTGCTGTCTTAGGTCTTATCTTGTGCGTGGTGCAGACGCTTGTTGCCCCTGCTGGTCAAACGCTCTTTTTATGCATCACGGTAGGCGGTTTGGAGCGCGGCTTTAACGTTGCCCTAAAAACAATTGCGCTGGCACTGCCGCTGCTTTCTATACTCTCGCTTATGCGCGTAGAAGACCTCATGAATGCACTGGTAGAAGTTGCGCATGTTCCTTACCCTTATGCGTTTACCATTGCAACGGTTTTGCGCTTTGTGCCTGTCTTTGCTTCAGAAATGAACCATATTATGGAGGCTCAGATGGCTCGTGGCGTTGAGTTTGATACCAAAAATCCAATTAAGAAGCTCCAGCTCACCATGCCTTTGATTGTTCCTTTGCTGGTAAGTTCCGTTAAAAAAGCTGATGCTTCGGCACTTGCGGCTGAGCAGCGAGGTTTCTATTTAAGAAACGCTTCATCTGCATTTAAACGCTATCCTTTGGCTCCATCAGACTTTGCTTTGATGATTTTTGGTGTTGCAGTAATTGTTGTTATCCTCGTGTTCTCATAAGAACTTCTCGCGTTTTCACTGTGCTTCGCTGGTAAATGCCGTAACATTAAGGTATTAGAAGGAGGACACGTGGAAACTTTCACTGATCTTTGTCATATTAACGTTAAAGGTGGAGACGGCGGCGCAGGCTGCATGTCTTTTCGCCGAGAAGCATATGTTCCAAAAGGCGGTCCTGACGGTGGCGATGGCGGTCACGGTGGCAATGTTGTCATTGTTGCAGACGCGCAGCTTTCGTCCCTGATTGATTACCGCTACAAGCATCACTTTAAGGCCGAGCGTGGTACCCACGGTAAGGGTGCTCGCCGTCATGGCTCTGACGGACAGGATTTGCTGCTCAAGGTGCCTCTGGGAACCGTTGTGCGCGAGCTTGATCCAGAAACGCAAGAGCCACTCTACGAGATTGCCGATCTTACTTCTCCCGGTGAGCAGGTAGTTGTTGCTCCTGGTGGCAATGGTGGCCGCGGTAACATTCACTTTGTCACCTCAGTGAGGCGTGCACCGGCATTTGCCGAGAAGGGCGAGCCAGCCCAAGAGCATTGGATTGAGCTAGAGATGAAGCTCATGGCAGACGTGGCCTTGGTGGGCATGCCTTCTGTTGGTAAGAGCTCTCTTATTGCACGTATCAGTGCTGCTCGTCCAAAGATTGCTGACTATCCTTTTACCACCCTTGTTCCAAACTTAGGCGTTGTTCGCGCACAGAACGGTCAGTCGTTTGTCTGCGCAGACGTTCCCGGTCTTATCGAGGGTGCCTCAGAAGGTAAGGGTCTTGGTCATCAATTCCTTCGTCATATTGAGCGCACAGCTCTTATTGTCCATATGGTCGATGTTACCGGTGGCTATGAAGGCAGAGATCCCGTAGAGGACTACCACGCCATTAACGAGGAGCTCAAAGCATATGCTTCAAAACTCGCTGATCGTCCTCAGATTGTTGTAGCAAACAAATGCGATATGCCTGGTACAGAAGATGCTATTGAGGCTCTCAGAAAAGCCGCTGAGGCGGATGGCAGGACTTTCTTTGCTATCTCTACGGTAACTGGTTTAAATCTTGATGATTTTGTTACTACCTGTGCTGCAGAAGTGGCAGAGCTCCGCAAAGAAATTGCCATTACTACGCCAACGGTTGACCGCAGTGAGGCTTGGGAGCATCAGCGACTTCGTCGTGACAACAAACTTCGCATTGAGCGAGAAGAGCGTCATGCGTGGCGTGTCTCTGGCGGTCAGATTGAGCGTATGGTTATTCAGACCGATTGGGACAATGATGAGGCTGTGGCATACCTACAGCGTCGTCTTGATCGCATGGGTCTTGAAGTACAGCTGGCAAAGGCTGGTGCAGTTGACGGCGATGAGATTCGCATTCTTGAGCTCACCTTTACCTATGAGGATCCAAATAAACCAAATACAGATGGTATAGAGATTCCTGACGAGGACGCTTCAGATCAGCAATTTGAAGATGTTGAGTTTGAAGAGGCTCCATCTGATCCGTCTCAAGTAGCTGGTGCTTCTTCAGAAACTGAGTAGTGTATGGCCGTTGACGTCTTAAATAACATGCATCCTGGTTTGCCTCGTTTAGGACAGGATAAAAATTGCACCTATCGTCTGGGAATCATGGGTGGAACCTTTGACCCCATTCATAACGGTCACTTGGTAGCCGCTGAGCAGGCATATGATGATTTGGATCTTGATGTGGTTGTCTTTATGCCTGCTGGTCGCCCCGCGTTCAAACAAAATAAGGGAGTTACCAGGGGAGAAGACCGTTACTCAATGACGCTTCTGGCAACCTCAGATAATCCTCATTTTGTTGCTTCTCGTTTTGAGGTGGATTATGAGGGCATCACCTACACCGCTGATACGCTCAGAAGATTGCGTAAGGTATATCCCTCTAACGTTGAATTTTTCTTTATTACTGGTGCAGATGCAATTGCTGATATTGTCGCCTGGAAAGATGCACAGACCGTAGCTGAGCTTGCCCACTTTGTTGCTGCAACGCGTCCTGGTTATGAGCTGAGTCGTGCTCAAAAGGTTATTGCAGACTCACCTTATGACTTCAAGGTAACCTATCTTGAGGTTCCCGCACTAGCAATCTCATCAAGCTACTTGCGTAGTAGAGTTCAAAAAGGCCAGAGCCTTAGATATCTGACTCCAGATGCGGTCACAGGTTACATTCACAAGCATGGGCTTTATGGCGCCGACACAACGCCACTCAATTAAGTGGTCAAGCCAAAGTAACCTGCTGCTCAGATTGACATACGCTAGTAACAAGGCAGTGTCAAACAGGTGGAGATCAGGTTTGACTCAATAATTTGTAGGACATAATGGAAAGAACACTTATAGCAAAAGATATTGTCTACACCGCAGAACAACAGGCGCTTATTGATCAGCTTGAGTCTGATTTGAAGAGCCATATGTATCACAAGAACCCTAAGCGTTTTGCGCATTCTATCTCTGTGGGACATTGTGCAGAAACGCTTGCGCAGGCTTATGGTGCAGATATGTTGAGCGCTCGCGTTGCAGGTATTTTGCATGATTGGGAGAAACTTCTTCCTGATGCAGAAACCATTGAACTGGCAGAGCGCTTTCGTATCCAAACAGAAGCTCCTTATCAGAAAATTGTTGGGCTCTTACATGGTCCTCTCGCCGCAAAAACGCTACCAGCCATCTATCCTTGGCTTTCTGAGCAGATTCTCAGCGCCATTCAGAAGCACACTACGGGCGACCGTCAGATGAGCAAGCTAGACAAAATCTTGTATGTAGCTGATCTTATTGAGCCTCTGCGTCCAAACTTTACATCGGTCGAAGAAGCAAGAAACGTATATTTACACGGTGGTTCTCTCGATGAGCTTTATGAGACGGCGTTTTGTAGCGTTATGATGTATGTGATTTCATCAAGGAGTTATTTGTATCCAAACTCAATTGCCCTATACAATGAGATGATTGAGAAGACATCTAAGTAGCTTGGCTACATGAGAAAACGGAGAAATTCATGGCTGTAACTTCACTTGAGCTTGCAAAGACTGCTGCAATTGCTGCAGATCAAAAGAAGGCTGAAGATATTCTGGTACTAGATCTAACTGGTCTCAGTGATGTTTGCGATTACTTTGTTATCTGCACTGGTGGAAATGCTCGTTTAGCTGACGCTATTGTTGATGAAGTTCGCGAGAAGGTCACGGCAAACTGCGGCATTCGTCCAATTTCTACTGAGGGTCGCGACGGTCTCAATTGGATTCTGATTGATTACGGTTCAGTTGTTGTTCACGTATTCCAGCCTGAGGTAAGGTCCTACTATCGTCTTGAGCGACTTTGGGCAGACGCTCCTCGTGTGGAGCTAGATATTGAGGGTGCTATGACTTCTGATATTCCTTACGCTGATCTTCCAGAGGATGCTTTGGCTCCAGCTTTTGAGCTTTCTGAGGATGACCTGGTAGACAATCTTCCAGAATCTGCTGATCCTACCGAGTAGTGCTGGTGTACTAGATTTGTTCGTTTTTGCCTGTAGGCATGGTGTCTGAGACGCGATGTTCAAAGCGTAGGTCTCTACCGTATTGCACAGCATCTGCACCAAATTTATCTTTGAGTTTATCGGTTACCTCGGAGAGATGACGTAAGTCACTCCGAGGTTTCTTTTTTGTTGTAGGTCCAGAGGCTGCGGCGTCAAACGTGTCATTAAATTGATCAAAAAGAGACGTTTGAACAGGCTTGCTCTGTGTCTCATCTGTAAATGAGCTAATGCCAACACCAAGCAGTCTTACTGGCTGACCTTCTTTCCAAATGGTAGGGAGCAGGCCAACGGCAATCTCTGCAAAGAGGTGCTCATCATCAGTTGGTGTGGACATTCTTTTTTGAGCGGTATGAGACTCTGTTGCAGAGGCTTTTACTTTGAGGGTTACGGTATATCCTTGGAGCCGCTTTCGGCGAAGACGTCTGCCTACAACGCCAGCAATGTGCCTAATAGCTTCTTCTATTTCTTGTTTATCAAACAAATCTGTTTCAAAGGTTCTCTCGTTAGAAACAGACTTAACGTCACGAGGCTGGGCAGCTTCATGAACTTCAGAGACTTCTTTTCCTTGCGCGCGCAAAATCATCTTTGAAGCTGTATTGCCAACAAGGGAAGTGAGGTACGTTGCATCTGCTCTTGAAAGCTCTCCAAGCGTTCTGATTCCTTGTTGATGAAGTGTCTTTGCCATAGCAGGTCCAATACCGCTCATGGCCTCAATAGGTAGTGGCGCCAGAAAGCGACCTTCTGTACCAGGAAAGACCGCAGTAAGACCACGAGGCTTTTCTTGCTCAGAGGCAATCTTGGCAATTGTCTTGTTTGTTCCCAGGCCAATGGAACAGGTAACACCTAGTGCTGCGACTTTCTTTTGTATGCGCTTACAGATTTCTAAAGGATTTTCTTTAGAAAATCTTCCAGGAGTAATATCAAAAAATGCCTCATCAATAGAAACTTGTTCAACAAGGGGAGTCTCATCTTTGA
>CAJZJP010000010.1:0-16402 GCA_916050095.1 uncultured Atopobium sp. | reverse complement strand
TATGTAAAAGTCTGATAATCGATATTATGTAAACTAATGAGTTGAAGAAAAGGGAGAAGGATTTTGAGCCCCTCTCCTTTACGGTAACGTGTGCGACAGCGATAAGCGCTATACCGATGAGTCAGTCATGACATTCAATTTAATCATGACATCGCTTTCATACATCTCATCAAAAATTACAAGAATCTTGTCCAGCGCCATCAATTCAGTTTGGCCGGTTGGAATAATTTCCAAGCCCGCACGATCAATAGTTACAACCCTCACTTTGTCAGGCCACGGGATATCTTGGAGCAATTTGCCCTCAACGGGACTCCCTTGGCCAACAGTGAACTCATGAAGGATTTTCTCGCCAGAATCAAGTGTTGGTTTAGACTCCCCCTGCTGAGAAGCCAAGAATTCTGCAAGTAAATGCTCGTAGAATGGGTCAACACGCAGGATGTTTGCGGTTACATAGGACACAATTGCAACTGCAGACATAGCCATAAGAGCTTCAAGAGAGCCTGTGAGCTCAAAGATGAGCACTACTCCGGTGACGGGCGCTCTAACTGCTCCGGCAAAAATGCCTGCAACACCCATGGCAATAAAGTTTGGTGCATATGCCATAGGTATGCCAAAAACATGGGTTGCTACCAGGGCAAACAGTGTTCCAACAAGTGTTCCCATAACAACCATTGGAAAGAGAGTTCCGCCTGGTGTTCCAGCAGCAAAACATGTTGTGGTAAAGAAATATTTTCCCAGCAAAAGCACTATAACCATGAGTTCAGTGAGCGTTGCTGGCTCTTTGATTTTCTCGATAATGGCGTCGCCACCACAAAGAAGATCTGGCCAGATAAAAGCCATAATTCCAGCTAGCATGAATGGAATAATGAGCCTCGAGAAAGGCACAAACTTAGTTATCTTTTTGTACAGCCCCTGGGCAAAGAACATTCCCTTATTGTGGAGCGCTCCTAATAAACCACAGATAAAACCGACGATAAGAACAAATGCAAAGTCGACATGAGGTAATGGTGCTACGTAAGGAAGCTGAAGGACAGGCTTCATACCAAGGACGTTAGAAACCAGGAAGTCAGCGCCTACTGATGCGGTCATTGCCGAGATAATCAGTGGAGCATGAAACTCTTTCTGAATCTCTTCGATAGCAAAAAGTGTGCCGGTGAGAGGGGCATGAAAAGCGGCTGACATACCCGCAGCTGCGCCACAGGTTACCAGAAGACGTTCTTCTCCCCTTTTGCGTTTAAGGAATTTTGAGACCGCTTTACCAGAAACAGCGCCTAACTGGACTGCTGGGCCTTCTCGACCCATAGAAAGGCCACCAAAGGCAACTAGAACGCCCTGGATAAACTTAACAGGAAGAACTCGATACCAAGGCATATCGGCAGATCCCATGACCTCAGCATTGGTCTGAGGGATTCCAGAGCCAGCGGTGTAGGGTTCAAACTTCATAAGCAGACAAACGGCCACCATAAGAATAATCAGAACACCAAACCAGAGAGCCATATATGGCCAATTACCTGCGATTGATTGAGTAATGGAGCGCATTTGAGCTTCTGCAAAAGAAAGACAAAGGCGATACAGCGTGACTACGCCGCCACCCAGAAGGCCAACAAGCAGGCCTTCTCCAATAAGGGCTACCTGAAACCTACGAGAAAAGTGACGCTCAATAATGTTTGCCTTATGTGTGAGATGAAACGCCACAAGCTCCCCTAGCAGTCTATGGTTAATAAAAAAGCACGTAAAGCGTACTTAGATATTGTACGACTTTACGTGCGTGAGTTAAAACTTTGTACAGAAATTGTACGTTAGCCGGAGAATGGTCCTCCACCATAGAATGCGTAAACAGACCCTTCGCATACACCAAGAGACTCGTTAGCAGCGTGAATCATACGACCGCCGCCAATGTAAATTCCAACATGCTCATAACCAGGACGTGTGAAAACAATATCTCCATAGTTGAGTTCATCTAGGGAATCATGCCAGTTACCAGCAGCGCGAATAGCACGGCCAATGGTTCCTGCGGTACCTGCACGGTAGCCGAGGAAGCAGTAATAGACCAGGCCACCACAGTCAAAGCCGGAAGAAGGAGAAGCTCCACCCCAAACGTATGGATAACCGATACATGCATAAGCTGTAGCAACGCCACCGCCTGCAGCTGGGTAGCCACCGCCACCGCCGGAGTATGATGACCCACCACCAGAATTAGAACTGCTGTTGGAGCTACTGGAGCTGCTGGAACTTGAAGAGCTGGAACTTGAAGAGCTAGAGCTGGAATCGTTAGAGGAGCTATCGCTAGAGGAGCTATCGTTAGACTCTGAGCTGTTAGAAGGAGTCTCACGAGTAACAGTCTCAATTGCATAAGCAACGTTGTTGTTAGCTGATGCAGCCTCCTGAGCAGCAAGCTGAGCTTTTACCTCAGCATCAAGGGAGTCATAGTAAGCCTTAGCCTCTGCAACCTGGCTCTGAAGGCCATCTGCAGTTGTCTTCATCTCAGCGACCTGAGCCTGAAGGTTCTCCTGCTCAGCCTGAAGCTCAAGCTGTTGAGCCTGAAGTTGGTCACCAAGAGCCTTGACGGTATTGATGGAGTCAGCCTCTTGCTTGCTGGTGCGGTCCATATAGTAGACGCGGCTGACAAAGTCCTCTGGGCTGGATGCTCCAAGGAGGAAGTCCAAAGTCTCCTGTGGGCCTGCCTTATAAGCACTCTTCATTGCTGCAGAAAGGACAAGACGCTGTTTATTGAGCTGGTCTGTAGTCTCTGCAATCTGCTCCTGAACCTCACCAATTTTGTTGTTGGTGGCGTCAAGTGCATAGGTTTTCTCGTTAAGGTTATCCATGGCCTCAGCAAGAGCTGCACCAAGTGAGTCTAGCTGGGCAGATGCGGCCTCAAGATCGCTTTGTGGGTCTGCGAATAGCTTGGCTGGGGTAAGCAGCGTAGTAGCTACACCAAGACCTGCAAATAAGAGAGCGTCTCGTCTTGTGAAAGATCGGCGCTGTGACATATAAGCTCCTTTCGCAAAGCACGAAATCAATTGGGCAACGTGTTGCTTTGCTTTGCCATCTAGGATAGCTCATTTGATAAAAAATCAAAGTCAACTCGCCGATTTCTTAGCGAGAAACCCGTGTAAACAGGAAGCTACCCTATCGAGTATTTGAATAGTTTACCCCGAAAATGACATTTCATACAAATTTCAAAGACTATTTGTGCAGTTATATAGCATGGAGCAGGCAAATATCATTGCATAAATTTATCTTTGACCTGCAATTATGGAGAAATTCTATGTATTGCAAACAAGTTTACTGTGATTAACAAAATGCTTATGTAAATAAGACAAATGGCCGACAAGCACGTAGTCTTGCCAGCCAAAATTGTCAGGTTAAAGTAAGTCTGATGTAAGTGATTTAGCTTATTGAACCTTGATAAGGGTGTAGACCTCTTGGTCAAAGCACTTGCCAATAATCTCCCTTGGATGCAGGTAGCAAAGCTCAAGCGCAAATGCAAAGCCAGCTACTTTTGCACCGGCCTTCTCGGCAAGTTGAGCACAAGCAACGCAGGTGCCGCCAGTAGCAACCAGGTCATCAGCAATAAGAACAACGTCGTCTGGGGTAAGAGCATCGGTGTGAATCTGAAGCTCGCTGGTACCGTACTCCAGGTCATAAGCCTGTGCGTAGACCTCACGAGGCAACTTGCCTGGCTTACGAGCAGGAACAAAGCCTGCACCTAGTTTGTAGGCTACAGGGGTTCCAACAAGAAAACCACGAGCCTCAGCACCAATAACCTTGGTGATTCCTGCATCAGCAAAGTGCTCTGCAATGTCATCGACAACTGCGTGGAAGCACTCAGGATCTTTAAAAAGTGGAGTTACATCTTTAAAGATAACGCCTGGCTCTGGATAATCAGGAATGCTAATGATATGACTCTCATAATCATACGTAGACACAATGTCCTCACATTCAATATCAAAATCAATGAATAGTTATATATACCTAGATTACTCGTCTAGATGCATATCCTTAAAAGATTCACGAACTAATTTAGTGATAAGTTCATTTCTAACCGCATTGGTAAGGCCTAACATGCGGGTTAAAGCGGCCATAAACTTCTGACGAGTCTCGTCAGTATGGTCAACTTCAACTCCCCCGCCTTTTTTGGCGTATACGACAAGTGACTTTGCAAACATACTAGACTCTCGGTTTGCGGCCATAACGTATTGACGCAGGTTTTTGGGCTCAAAACCAAAGTGACGAAGCTCGCTACAAAGACGGATGAGCGTAAGGTCCTTGCCATCTACAAGATCTCTACCATGTGGAGAGCGCTTTAAAGCAATAACGCCTGCTTCGGAAAGCTGACGCACAAAGCCTACAGAACATCCCACAATTTCTGGGATGCGATCAATAGCGTGATATTTCTGAACAACCTCAGGATCATCTACAGGCACCACAATGGCATCAGCATGCGTTGCGCCAAGAATTGCCTGAGATACTTGCTTTCCATCAAGCTGTGGTTGAGCCTGGCGAGAAGAACTTTGAGCTTCAGGTGTAGCCTGAGCATCAGATACGCTAGCTTCGTCAGTCTGACTCTGGACCTGTTGTTCAGCTTCAGGGTTTTTATCTTGTCTATCAAGCTCTTCTTTAATAACTGAGAGCGGCATAAAACGGCTTTTCTGCAGATACAGAATAGTCTCAAGTCGCTTAACATCTTTTTGGGAATACAGACGATAACCACCAGCAGTTCTGGTGGGAGTAAGTAAGCCCTCATCCTGCAGATATCTAACTTTAGAAACACTCAAGTCAGGATAGAGGGTCTGTAATTTCTTGACTACTTTACCAATGGTAAGAAAGCCTGAATCAGCCATAAAGCTATCCTTTAACCTTAAGCTGAAACTCTACTAGTGTGAAAGACCATGCGGAAGGTGCCAATCTGAATGGTTGAACCGTCACGCAGGGTAGCTTTGTTAATGATGGCGCCATCAACCCAGGTACCATTGAGAGAATCAAGGTCCTCAATAGTTGCGTAACCAAGCGCAAGATTTGAAAGGTCAATGGTGGCATGATTTCTAGAAACTGTCATGTCATTCAAGAAAACGCTGCTCTTTGGGTCTCTACCAAGAGAAATCTGTGGGAGATTGAGCTCAAAAGTTTGACCAGTCTGTGGTCCCTTAACAATAGTAAGGACGGGATGAGCTGGTTTTTGTTGAGCCATAAGGTCTGGAACCGTAGCGTCAGCTGATGGCATGCGGAAAATCTCTGTTGAGTCTGGTGACTGCTGTTTGATGTCGTCAGTTGACATGGTTTCTCCTTAATTTGGTTACATGATAATAATAACGCTTAACGACAAGCAATGCAGTCCATTTCGATGAGCGCACCAAGAGGCAACGCAGAAACTTCAACAACTGCTCTGCCAGGTGCAGGAAGAACAAAGTACTGCCTATAAATCTCGTTTACTTTAGGCAAATCATTGATATCAGTAAGGTAGATAGTTGTCTGAGCTACATCAGAGAGCGTGCATCCTGCCTCTGCAAGGATTGACTGAGCAAGATGTATGACACGAGTAGTCTGATCTTCAATTCCTCCGTCTATTAGATTCTTTGGGTCTTCTGCAGAGACCGCAATTTGACCTGTGACAAATACCAATCTACCTGCAGTAGTACCCTGAGAGTATGGTCCCATAGGAGCGGGAACACCTACTGCATTAATCGCATATTTCATAGAAGATCACCCCTTGCGCCGATGAAATCATCAGAGGCTCTGAGTAAACCCCAACCCTCAAGTTTATCTTTAGCTACTACTACTTTAGTGTTACTTGCAAGTTCTGAAAACCATGGAAGATATGTTTTAAGGCCTTCAATGAGTTGCTTATGTCCAAGAGGATGGACTGTTTCAAAAGAAAGCAAGCTTCTAAAAAGAATTACCGTATGTACCGGTGGGACCATAACCAGATATGCAGGTACTTTCTTAGTTGAAATATTGACTACAAGTGCTGGGATTGTTTGGTCAAGCATAAGATTACAAAGTTTTGAGTCTTCTGGAAGCCTCTGTTCTCCCAGGTAGTCCATAAGGACCTTCTTGGCCTTTTTACCAGCAAGAAGAAGCGGAGTAAGCAGCGGAGTTGCGTCTTCTAAAGACACTTCTGCATAAGGAGCTACACCGTTTTGCTCGACAGACGCAATGATAGAAAGCCACTCGTCTAGAACAAGAGAGCGCTCAGATGCATCAAGTACCACGTACTCGTTTTGACCAGATCGCGCGAGAAGACCGATGGAAGACAGAGATCCGTCTCCCGTAAGCGCACATTCAAATGAAGTCTCTCCTACCTCAAGCTGCTTACCTGCAAAGACAGCTTCCACAAAATTTTGAGCTGATGTACCACTCACCAGCGTGTAGCCGATACCACTCAGGTCAATAAGAGCGCAATCTTTCAGAGCTTCCTCAAGGGGTTTCTCGCCATAGAAAGATTGGGCTAAGTTGAAGCCTTCAGTTGAGGTTGAGAATTGTGCTCCAAGATACTCAAGCTCGGTATGAAGGATAGAGCGTTTCTGCTCAGACATTAGTTTCTCCCAAAGAGATACGGAGCAACCGAATATAGGTCAAAGAGGTTGTAGGCAGGAATAGTCCAAAGCGTAAGATGTGCCTGCGTCATGGTGATACCTACCTGCGCGGAATCCTGAGACCAGTCAGTTGAAGAAACAAGCTGATTATTGGCTACAGGATAGTTGGGAGAAAGCATAGACGTCTGGTAGGTAAAGTCTTTAGATCCAGGCCAAGCCATATACGTGGTAGAAGTTGATGGTTTAACTACTGCAGAAAGCAAGAAGTTGTCCTCGCTCGTGCGAATTTGAACAATTTGATCAGCGCGTTGAATACTTACGCGATTGTAATTGCGATAAGCCCAGTTCATCAGAATGGCTGTATCGTCAAAACGACCTTGTGTAGTCTCGCAACCAAGTACGCAGGTATACAGCGTAATGTTTCCGCGCTTAGAAGCTCCTAAGAAGGCGGTACCAGAGTCCTCTGCACCCGTTTTAATGCCGAGAAGACCTCGGTAGGTGTCCATAAGGTCATCGGTTGAGTGGAACGTACGCTGCTCCCCTCCTACTGTTGTAGTGTATGACCTGGTGTGTACTGCGCTTGCGATGAGCGGATAGTGCTCGCGCGCATAACGACCCATGAGAGCAAGGTCTCGCGCGGTTGAATAGTGACCATTAGCATCTAAGCCGTGAGGATTCTGGAACTGCGTGTGAGTCATGCCAATTTCAGCAGCCTTCTTGTTCATCTGATCAACAAAGGCCTGTTGAGAGCCAGATACGTTGACAGCAATGTTATAAGCTGCATCATTTGCGGAATACACCAGCATCATCATGATCAGCTGTCTGAGTGTAGGCGTATCGTCTGAGGTCAAACCAGCAACTTGCGAACCTTCTTCAAGATCTGGAACTGTGATTTCACAAGGCTCATCAAGATTTACGCCAGAATCAAGCGCCACAATTGCAGTCATAACCTTGGTGATGGATGCCATAGGAAGCTCTTGATCTGGGTTTTTGCTCCAGAGGACGTTTCCTTGTGCATCGGTGACAATGGCAGTAGTTGCCTCAGTAAGTTTTGGCTCATCGGTTACGGAAGACTTGTTAGAAGAGGTATTTTCAGCCAAAACCGTAGTTGCAGGAGCAAAAGGAGCAGCTAAAACAAAAACAAGCAGCAAGCTAACAAGAAAAGCCAGCGTCTTATCAGAGAGCTGGCGCAAAGAAACATGGTTGTGCTTAAGGAAAGTCATAAACAACCTAACTTATGCTTGAGTATTTTTACTATCTTTAACTATTTTAGCCGCTTCACCAGTATAAACAACTGCAGTAATTGCCGAGAAAACAATTCCTATATACACAAAGAAGATACCCAGCGCGCTGCTCTCAGAGTTAAGACCTGGAAGCCAACTGACGTTGACCAGACCAAGGCCGGATACAACTGGAATGCCCAGAAGAAGTAGACTAAAACCAGTCATCAAAAAGGCAGTTGCAGCCTTACCTACAAAGACAACATCAATAGGACGCCTGCGGAATTTACGTACAGCAAGTGCACCAAAAGTAAGGTAAACATCTCGACCAATAACAAACAGCGGGATCCAGAGAGGGAGCTCACCAATAATCAAGAGGCCAAGAACGCCAGTGATAAGAAGGACTCGGTCCATGATAGGATCCATGATTTTTCCCAGCCAGCTCACGGTTTGCGTTCTACGAGCAATCTGGCCGTCAAGGAAGTCAGTAACAGCTGCAGTTACATAACAGCCAAGTGCTACCCAACGATTTCCACCTGTTGAGAAGAGCACAAGAAAGATAATCGTAAGGATTAATCTGCAAAAGGTAATGCCGTTTGCAACAGTAAAAATAGCGTTGGAAGGGTTGTTAGAACTACCAACTGGATCAGTAATAGTTCCCTCTGCCTGCGCCTTTGCTGCATCGGCGTCTGCTGCTTCTTTAATTTGGGATGCTACTTGATTAGCTAGCTGCTGCCTAGTTTGCAACGTTTCACTCCCCTTTTTGTAGAACATAACATGCGTCTATTTTAACGTAAGTTGCGCGATAGCAAATTATTCGCACATTTGTTTAACAAAGGACACAAGAACGCGAACGCCCTGAGCATACACGCGTTTCTCGATACGCTCATCGATGCCATGAACGCCGTTTGCCTCATCTTCTGGTGTTGGCCTAAACGGACAAATACGCAGAATAGAATTGCAAATTCCCTCGTATCGGACAGAATCGGTACCACCGCATACAAATGACGGGACAAAGGTAACACCTGGATGATAGTGTTCCATAATGGCCTTGAGCTCTTGATATCCAGCTCCAGTTGGAGAATCAATTCTTCCTGCTGGAGTTGAGTGTAAAGCTTCAACCTCAATATAAGGGTTAACTTGGGCTACTACTTGTTTGATGTGTTCAACGGTTTCTTCAACGCTTACCCCAGGAAGCAGCCTAATATTGATAGTTGCACTGACATTGCCAGGCATAACGTTAGCCGCACTGCTTGAACCCTCAAGCATATTGAAAGCATATGTTGTAGTAACAAAGGGATAGAGCTCTTTGATCTGGGCTGCAGCATGCGCAATCTTATCTGCATTTGTATCTACGTCACACACCAGAGAAGCAAAAGGTTCATCGGTAATTTCTGGTGCAAGAACCTTAAAGGTTTCTTTAACAATATCGTTAAGCTCAGGCTGAGGTTTAGCCTCAGAGAGAGCGGCTAGTGCGCAGCTCAAATGCTCAAGCGAGGTTCCACCAAATGGATTTGAGGAATGTCCACCATGGCCAGGTGCAGTAAGTCTAACGTTCAAGAACCCCTTTTGCGAGATGCAGATGTCGGCCACGGTAGCCTCTGGCGCACCGTAGGCGCTGCCATCAAAAAACGTAGTGGTGCCCTCGTCCAGAAGGCAAGCTGCACGCATTTCTCGCGAGGCCATGACTTCTGCAAGCCTAGTGGCACCGTGGCTCAAGACCTCTTCGTCTTCGCCAAATGCCAGGTAGATAGAGCGCCTTGGCGAGAAACCCTGTGAAAGCAGATACTCAAGTGCCTCAAGCTCACCCATAAGCATGTCTTTGATATCAAGCGCACCACGTCCCCAAATGTAGGTGTCATCGACATCTCCACCAAAGGGGTCGTGCGTCCATGCGTCTTCTGTACCAGGAACAACAGGAACTACATCCTGGTGAGCAATAAGCATCAATGCAGGAAGCTTAGGGTTAGATCCCGGAATCTCAATGAGGAGCGAGTGGCCAACCACTTCAACGTTAGAGGCTGCGGTCATAACATACGGGAAGCTATCAACAATGTGCTGTTGAAGAGCATCAAACTGAGACCAATCGGTTGTCTCCGCGTCGGTATACACCGTCTTAAACGACAGCGCCTTTGCAAGTCTTTCAGACATTGCCTCTATGTTGAGCTCTGGATATTCATCCTCGTGAGCAAAGTGGTCGTAAATATTCATGGACCTCTACTAATCTCGTAGTTTTAAGTTAATAACGTAATAATAACGGTAATTTTTACGCGTTTCTCTACTCTTGCTGGTAGAATTAACAAAACACTCACTTAGCACACGTATCTTGGGAGCCCTGATGATTAAGCTTGTTCTTTCCGATATGGACCAAACGTTAAAACCTGCCGACACTCCAGCTATTTCACAAAGAACTCATCAGGCAATTAATAATCTTAAAGCCGCAGGTATTGCGTTTGGACTTTCTACCGGAAGACCTGTATATGATGCACTTTCTTATCTAAAGTCTGACGTTTCCCTGACAGACACTGGTGTGTTTTCAAGTGGAAAGATTCTCTACTTCAACGGGAAGCTTATTTTCACAAAAAAATTTACTTACGAGATGATGGAGAAGATCTATGAGGTCATTTCTCCAATGCAGGATTGCCTACTTACCTATTACGCAGAAGGTCCGCTTGAGCAGCCTTTAGATACGTCATTTACCTCTTGTTGGAAAATAGTTGATACCACTCAAGAGGTAGTAGATCATCTTGCAGCCTCGTTTAACACTTTTGTGCCAGGGCTTGGTCCGCAGTCCGTTCCAAAAGATATCCCTATGTATGCAGGTGGTCTTCTCTTACCCCAAGATGAAAAGCGCGCGCAAGAAATCTATGAGGCTGTAACCAGTGCAGTTCCAGAGGTTGAGTTGGTTTCTCCCTATATTGGTTGGTTTGACATCAATTATCGTGGCTGGAATAAAGCACAGGGATTTGAGAAGCTCATTGAGACTATAGGTCTTAAGCCAGAAGAAGTTATTGTGTGCGGCGATTCCGAAAACGATCTGGATCTTCTTAAGATTGCTTATCACTCATGCTGCATGGAAAACGGCACTGACGAGGCTAAGTCTGTCTCGAAGTATCTGTTGCCTAGCGTGTATGAGGAAGGCGTAGCTCAGCTCTTAGAGGCGCTTACAGAGGCTCAGGGAGACTTTGATTCTGAGGTTGTCCAGTCTGTCCTGAAGAGAACTCTATAGGATTAGAGCTTGATACAGAGCGTGGCGATATAGTCATTTCCATACTGTGATAATCGATTCCTTTTATCACATGACTCATAAAAATCAATCATAGCAAGGCCATTTTTAAGTTGTCCTCTAATTTGAGCTTCTAAGGTATGGCTAAATTCATATCCATATGCTGGATCTATGGTTATTTTGCCTTGCTCTTCAAGCTTTCTTGAATTAAAGGGAATCGAATACTTTAAAAGTAATTCCTCATCGGGCTGGTCCCATACAACGTCAGCGTCATACATGTACGTCCAAGGATTCATAAAGCCGACCATTAACAGCCCACCCTTTTTCAATATGCGAGCGGCTTCTTTAAACATGTTTTCTAAGTCTTCTATATAAACGTTCGAGACTGGATTAAAAAATAATGTCAAAAGTTTCGTCTTCAAAGGGAAACGTTTTTGTCATATCGGCTTGAACGGTGTTGATTTTTAAGCCTTCTCTTTTAGCAACCATCTCATCTTTTTGTAATTGGGATGTAGAAAAATCCATTATGGTTACGTCATAACCTTTTGCAGCAAAAACGGGACCCTGCTGTCCACCGCCACAAGCTAAACCTAATATCTTTTTTCCGTTGGCCTTTTCAAACCATTCTTTTGGAACCTTTTTTCCAACCGTCAATGCAACAGAAATTGGATTATTTCTAGCTTCTTCTAATTCTTCATGCGTCAATGGCTGGGTATAGTCATTGTTTACCTTATTCCATCTATCTTTATTTGTTTTTATATAGTCATTCATCTTGTAATCTCCTCAAAATACCATTGTATTTTGATGTAAGTTGGACGCAGCACCATTACGTTTTTCTTACCGCTAAAAATTATAATTTGTTTTCTCGCTGTTTGTACCACATGCATTTTTAACTAAAAGTGGCTGCAGATGACACGTCAAATGCAGCCACTTTTTTACGATTCAGATTTTGACTCTGCGGTTTTCTTCGCATCTCTACTTAATCAGTCCGCTGTTCCTTAGCAGCAACTCAATATCAGTGCCCTTGACGGCCTTGAGAGCTACCTTCAAGAGCATCTTCTCCTTGAACGAGAGCGGCGCCTTATCAAGCGTTTTCTTGTCCAGAGCATAATAGGTTGCCCTTAGAAGCTCTCTGATGTCGTACTGAGAACCCCAAACCTCTGGTACGCCCCTATCAACATCCATCAACGAGTAGACAGACTCCATACCAGTACGGATTGAGTATTCCGTAGTAAAGATGGTGTCGCGAGGAGTCTCGGCAAACTGTCCAATAAAGGCAAAGTTAACAGAACCCTCAGGGACAACCAGAGGCCTGTCCTCAGCCTTTCTTGGCTGGAAGAATGCGTTGATGTAAGGCATGAAGCACGTAGTGGTGTTGCAGCGGTTCTTGGCCCAGTCCTCAATCTTCTTGGTTGGAACACCAATGTGATAGAGCCACTCCTGGCACACTTCCTCACCGGTGCAGTTACGCATAGCCTTCTTTACAAAGTTACCAGGCTTGTTGGTGCTCAGTGCATAGACCCAGATAAGTACGGTGTCCTTGTCCTGTGCTCTGAACTGTGGCTGACGGTTGATGGTCCACGAGAGATACCAGTTATCGGTACTATCCTTGACGGTTACAATACCGCCAGTAGTGACCTTACCTTCTCTTGGATCTCTCTTGCAGACGCCAATAATCTTCTTGATAATCTCTTCGTCTTTTGTCTGGATGGTAGCGCTCATCCAGTTAGTTGCCTCAAAGTCACTACAGAAATTATCGGGATTGCCGTACTCACCATGCTTGGCCTGAGCTGCAATGTTCTTCCACAGATCCCAGGACTCCCCTACGCCATTTCGCACGTTACTGATGTCAGGAGCGGTATTTTGATCACCATAGCAAGAGGTATCGGTGCAGCAGCCATTGGTGATAAACACCAAATCGTCTTCGGTTAAATCAATGGTTTGCTGTGAGCCGTTCTTCTCGTAAACAATTTGAGTAGCTACCTTTTTACCATTGGAGTCGTTGATGATGACGTTCTTGACGTCCATACCGTAGTCAACGCTTACGCCGTGATTCTCAAGATATCTGACTAGTGGCAAAATCATACTCTCATACTGGTTGTACTTGGTAAAACGCAGCGCAGTAAAGTCAGGCAGACCGTCAATATGGTGACAGAATCTGCAAAGATAGCGCTTCATCTCAAGAGCAGAGGACCACCTTTGGAACGCAAACATGGTCTGCCAATAAAGCCAGAAGTTAGTGTTCCAGAAAGAATCAGGAAGTACGTCACTAATTTTCTTGCCCTCAAGGTCCTTCTCGGGAGTCATAAACAGCTTGGCAAGTGCAAGTGAAGACTCTTTATCAAGCTTGAACTTCTTGTCTGTGTGAGCGTCTTTGCCGCACTTCTCGGAAGCCCTGCAGAGCGAGTAGTTAGGGTCGTGCTTATTGAGCCAGTAGTACTCATCAAGTACCGAGACGCCAGGTGTTTCAATGGATGGAACGTCTCTAAACATATCCCACATGCACTCAAAGTGGTTGTCCATCTCGCGGCCACCACGCATATAGAAACCCTTGCTTACATCTTTGCGGCCATCGCAGCTTCCGCCCGCAAGCTCAAGCTTCTCGAGCAGGTGAATTCTTGTACCCTTTACCTGGCCATCGCGGACAAGATAAAACGCAGCAGCTAGACCTGCAAGTCCTGTTCCAATGATATAGGCTGATTTTTTGTCGGCATCTTTGGGCTTTTCTGGCTTAGCGAACGATTCATACGTTCCAGCAGAGTAATACATAACTTCCTCCTTAGTATTCCGCATCAATTACCTGCGGAAATTAGTAAGTCGCCCTTACCTTGTGTCCACTATAAACTTATAAACTGCTAAAGAAAATGCACAAAAAGAACGATTGGACATATAGGTTATTTTTTGTCGCAATCTACCTGCTAAATTGTTTCAAAAATAGCAATTAATTTGGCTTTTTTCGCAGGTAACGATGTGCTTAACTTGTATCAGTTAGATAAAGCTAACTTTATTCTTTTATAGTATGAAGGGGGTCTTAGTATGGAAGCTGGTCACGAGTTTTTACTCCGTATGGGCAAGACAAGACTGCGCCCCGGAGGTATTGAAGCAACCAATTGGCTACTTAATTCCGTAGAGATTACGCCAGAAACTCAGATTCTTGAGGTTGCTTGCAATATTGGAACCACTACGATTGAGCTGGTAAAACGTTTCCACTGCCATGTAACTGCAATTGACCTAAATGCAGACGTGCTCCCTAAAACAAAAGAAAATATCGCGAGAAACAACATTGAGCAGTACGTGACGGTGGAACAAGGAGACGCTACAAATCTCTCCTACCCCGATAACAGCTTTGATGTTGTAATCAACGAAGCAATGCTCACTATGCTCTCTGATTAGCAGAAGGCATCTGCGGTAAAAGAGTATGCACGCGTGCTTAAGTCTGGCGGTGTATTACTAACCCATGACGTGCTTCTGCTCAAAGAAGACGATGAGCTGGTTCACGAGCTCTCAAGAACCATCAACGTCAACGTAAAGCCTCTGACCCTTGCAGGTTGGAAGAATCTCTTTGAGTCAGCAGGTTTCTGCCCAGAAACTAAGAACGGCAAGATGACGCTTATGAATCCGGCAGGACTCATTGCTGATGAGGGTGCTGACGGAGCTCTGAGGGTTATTAGAAACGGCCTTAAGCCAGAGAATACCAAGATGTTCACCAGCATGTTTACGTTCTTTAACGATCATGCTGACGACCTCAACTACATCGCCGTAGTTAGCAGAAAGCCAAGATAGCCACTGTTTCAAAATAGCCGTCATTACAAGCAAGACGTCGTCTCAAGATGGGCGCATGGTTGCCCAAAACAGGCATCAATCGAGCTAGACTCGGGCTCGATAGCAAAGAAGGAAGCCGGCAGAAATACCAGCTTCCTTCCCTTTTGCGCGTTATGTGCGAAGCTTACTTGGCCTTTGCGCAGGCAGCCATAGCAACGGAGCCAATGTAGTTGACTGGGTTGGTAAAGTTTGGCTGGAACAAAAGGTCAACAGCTGCAAGGTTGTCGATGGTCATACCAGCGGCAATTGCAACAGAAACAACGTTTGCTGCCTGGGCAACATCGTCATGTGTCGAGAAGAACTGTGCGCCCTTGATAAGGCGAGTCTCTGGATCCCAGACCAGCGTTGCGGTAACTGGCTCGGTGGTCAGCATAAACTCAGGACGGTAGTTCTCGGTGATGGAAACGGAATCGTACTCGTAGCCACGAACCTTGCCGCCCTCAACGGTGAGGCCTGCTGCAGCCATGGAGTAGTTGTAGAGCTGAACCGCGCTGGAAGCCTGAGTACCTGCGTATGCAGCAGTTGGCTCAAGCATATTAGGACCAACGTGCAGTCCCTGGCGTACAGCGTTTGTTGCCAGAGGAATGTAGTCCTCTTTGCCAGTGACGTTAAAGATAATGGAAGCGGAGTCGCCAGCTGCAAAAACGCCAGGCTCACTGGTGCGCATGTACTCATCAACCTTGATGGCGCCGTTAGGAAGCATATCAAGCTGGCCGTCAAAGAGGTCAGTACGAGGCAGGAAGCCAATGCCCAGAATTGCATAATCTGCAGTGTAGGAGCCCTTATCGGTAACAACGGTGACGGAATCGCCATTGTCCTCAAAGCTCATGACCTTCTCGCCAAGTGCAAGGGTGACGCCGTGCTCCTTGTAAGCAGCCTCAACCTGATCGGTGATTGCCTTATCAAAGTTCTTTGCAAGGACACGAGGAAGCATATCAATGAGAGTGACGTCCTTCTGACGCTCGGAGAGCTGCTCTGCAAGCTCGGCACCAATGTAGCCAGCACCGATGACAATGGCGGACTTGGAAGTTGCCATGGTGTCGTGAATGCGACGTCCGTCAGCCCAGTTCTTGCACTGAAGAACGCGAGGTCCGTCGATACCAGGTAGTGGTGGAACAATTGGCTTTGAACCGGTGGTAACTACGAGGTAATCAAAGTCGTCCTCAAAAGTCTCTCCGGTCTTAAGGTCTTCCCACGCAACGTGCTTGGTCTTAACATCTGCAGAAGTGACGTTGGTGGTCATGTGAACGTGAGCGCCAGCCTCTTCAAGGGCTTCTGGAGAGCTGTAGAACATCTTGTTTGGATCGCTTACGTGGTCACCTACCCAAAGAGCAATGCCGCAAGACAGGAAGGAAACCGTGTCATTGCGCTCAAAGACGTGGACCTCCCAATCTGGGTGTGCACCCAGGATTGAAGAAGTGGCAAAAACGCCTGCGTGGGTACAACCGATAACTGCAACTTTAGCCATAGAAACCCCTCTGTTAAATGCTACTAATGACTAACATTAATTGTTACTTTGACAGTGGCATTATGCCACATTCTGTTATCGAGAAGAGCGTCATTCTTGAACGTTCTTTAATAAATCGAATATTTGG
>CAJZJP010000009.1:0-16550 GCA_916050095.1 uncultured Atopobium sp. | reverse complement strand
ACCCCGATAAGGCTTCCCTGAAGGCTCTGCTTGAGGTCTGCGACCAGAGGAAAGACTCCAAGGTTATCAAGGACTTCCAGGCAAGCGATCTGTACAAGACCATCTCGGAGTTCGTTGGTAAGTAAAGCTCGTGTAAACAAGCTGCGAAGCGGGAATAAACGCAGTACACGAACAAGGTACGATACACATCTTGTCTAGCAACGGCCCTCTCCTCCGTCTAGACACACCAAAGCCCGGATGCTATTGCGCGGCATCCGGGCTCTTTTTGTGAGTGCGCGCACGCTGGGCTTTCGAGTGCGCGGGTCGGGCGCGCCGCGAGCCTGAAAAGTGCAAAGAATCTGTATTTGAGCCACCGATTCTTTGTCAAAATCAGGCAAATCCACAGTTTCTTTAACGTTTTCAGGCAGAATTTACAGATTCTTTGCAGAAATCAGGCACGCTTTGCGGTCACGAGCTTGCAGGTGCGTTCGCCGGGCTCGCAACTTACAGTGTGGAGAGAAAATCCTCTGCTTGCTGAGCAATTGCCTCATGAACCTCGGGTTCTGGCTCCCAAGTTCCCTCAGTCCAAGCGGTAACAGGAAGCGAGAAGCCATTGAACGGCTCAACCGGCTTAGTACGCAGAGCCAGGAACTGCTGCTTAACCACGGCGAGCGATCCTGCAGTCTTGTTTTTGCCACCAACACCGCTTGCAGTAACAACCTTGCCAGCAATGGCAGTCTCGGACTTCTTCTCATAATCGGAGGTGAGTGGACGGCTCAGCCAGTCCAAGATGTTCTTAACGGTGCCGGGAATGCTGTAGTTGTACTCCGGAGTAAAGAGCCATACGCCATCGGCGGCCATAATCGCGTCCCTGACTTTTTGGACACCTTCAGGAGCTGGGAATTCTTCGTCCTGGTTGAGCAGAGGGACGTCCAAAACGTCAACGACCTCAATCTCCGCCTTGCCTTCGAGTGCCTTTGCTGCAACCTGGCTCAGCGTCTTATTGAACGAGTTCTTTCGGCCAGAACCGATGATAAATGCAATTTTCTTCATAAGCAGACCTCTCCGCGAATGCTGTGTAAATAAAATCATGCACGAGCAAATCTGCCCGTACATGATTTGTGTACCCAAACGTTAGCTCTGTAGTCGTATTTAACAGAAGTCCGAGAAATTCACACAGCCCTCAAGCGCTTTTACCACCTGTTCAAGACCGGTGAGATCTTCTTGGGTAAATCTTGCCACGCTCGGACTATCAATATCCAGCACGCCAACTACCTGGTTATCCTTGACGATAGGAACGACCACCTCAGAGTTTGATGCAGAGTCGCATGCAATATGTCCCGGGAACTGATGCACGTCCTCTACCAGCTGACTTGTCTTTGTTGCCGCCGCCGTACCGCACACTCCCCGGCCAAAGGGAATGCGCACGCAAGCAACTTTGCCCTGGAACGGTCCCAGGCGCAGCTCAGGAGTGCGCGGCTCGTGGGCGCTTGGGGCCGCGTCCTGCTCCACGCCCGAACCCGCATCCGGCTCCAAGCTCGCGCTCGGTTCCACGCCCGAACCCGCGTCCGGCTCCACGCTCGTCACCGTCACAGGATCTACCAGGTAGAACCCCACCCAGTTGATGTCGTCCAGAGCGTCCCACAGAAGGGCGGCAGCGTTGGACAACACCGGCAGCCAGTGAGCGTCAACCTCGGCAAGCGAGACTATCTGTTTTGCAAGTAAACCGTAATCCGTCATGCTTACTTCTCTGGCAAAATCTCAATCCAGCAGCCATCAGGGTCTGCGATAAAGTAGAGACCCATCTTTGGGTTCTCTTTAACAATACAGCCCATCTCCTCGTGAAGTGCGTGGAACGCATCAAAATCGTCAACGCGGAACGCAATATGAGTGTCTTTTCCGCCGTTATCGTAAGGGTCTACCCAACCGCGGTTCCACGTGAGCTCCAGCTCAAAAGGAGACCAGTCGTTTACCAAAAACGTGTTGGTCCAAGAACCGTCCTCTGGTCCCTTAACACGGTCAACGCGAAATCCCAGAGCCTTCTTGTAGAACTCGACGGTTTTCTCGTTATCCAAAACATGAGTGCAACGGTGAACAAAACGTGCCTGCATAAATCCTCCTTTGTTGTGCGCGCCCGGCTGTGCGGTCATGCGCGGTCGTACCCGATCGCGCCCGTAGCCGTCGCGCCTAGTTGAGCTCCTGCTCAAGCTGGTCGACAAGCTCGCCAAAATACTTGAGCGCAGCGTTAACGGGGTCTGGAGTGGCCATGTCAACGCCGGCGCCGCGGAGTAGCTCGATTGGGGTCTTGGAGCAGCCGCCGGACAGGTAGCCAATGTAGTCCTTGACCGCAGGCTCGCCCTCAGAAAGGATGCGCTGAGACAGGGCAATAGCTGCCGAGAAACCAATGCAGTACTGATAAACGTAGAAGTTGTAGTAGAAGTGAGGGATGCGCGACCACTCTAGCTTGATCTCTTCGTCCAGCTCAATGCCAGGTCCAAAGTACTCTGCGCAAAGCTTGCCGTAGCGCTCAGAGAGAACCTCGGCGTTCAGAGCAACGCCGTCAGCGTTCATCTGGCTGATGTCACGCTCAAACTCGGCAAACATGCACTGGCGATAGATGGTGCCGCGGAAACCCTCAAGGAAGTGGTTGAGGATGTACGCGTGACGGGCAGGATCGGTCTCGTGCTCAAGCAGGTAATGCGAGAGCAGCGCCTCGTTGCAGGTGGATGCAACCTCTGCAACAAAGATGGAGTAGTCAGAGTAGGTAATCTCCTGGTTGTGGGACGAGAAATACGTGTGCAGGGAGTGGCCCATCTCGTGAATGAGGGTGTAGACGTCGTCGAGGCCGCCCTGGAAGTTGAGGAGCATAACAGGGTTCATACCCTTACCACCTGCGGAATAAGCACCGGAGCGCTTACCTGGGGTTTCGTACACGTCAACCCAACGGCTCTCCAGGCCCTTTTTGACCAGGCTGACGTACTCCTCGCCCATAGGTGCCAGAGCCTTAATAATAAGGTCGCAAGCCTCCTCGTAGGTAAACTTCATGTCAACATCGTCAACAAGAGGAGTGTAGACGTCCCAGAAGTGCAGCTCATCCAAGCCCATAACGCGCTTGCGCAGGTCAACGTACTTGTAGAACGCTGGGAAGTTCTGGTGAACGGCGTCAATCAGGTTGTTGTAGACCTCAACAGGAATCTCGTTCTCTGCAAGAGCAGCCTCAAGGGAGCTTGCATATTTTTTAGATGACGAGAAGAACTGCAGGTTCTTAACCTGGCTGGTCAGAATTGCAGCGGAGGTGTTACGGAACTCACCAAAGCGGCTGTAAAGCTGCTTGAATGCAGACTCGCGCAGGACGCGGTCAGCATCCATCAGCAGAGGAACAAATGAACCGCTGGTCAGCTTATGAGTCTTGCCCTCAGAGTCAACTGCGTCGTCAAAGGTAAGATCTGCATCGTCAAACATGGAGAAGATGTTGGTTGGCTGAACGGCAAGCTCTTCAGCGCGTGCCAGAAGAGCCTCTTCCTCAGCAGAGAGGGTGTGCTCGCGTTGGTTCAAGATCTTGTTGAGCTTACGACGATAGAACTCAAGAGCTGGAACCTCTGCATAGAACTTCTCGACAGACTCTGCTGGAATTGCAAGAAGCTCTGCGGCAAACCAAGAAGTTGCCTCGCCAACCTGGGTATATGCGCTGGTAGCATTTGCGACGTATGCCTGATACTTGGCTACGCGAGTATCCTCGTCACTCTTGCGCTCTGCGTAGTTGATAATCTTGTAGAGCAGAAGGTTCATCTGGTCCTCAAGCTGCAAAAACTCCAGAAGAGCCTGAGCGGAGGTAGAAATCTTGCCCTTGAACGCAAGCAGCTTTGGGCAATAAGCCTTGAGCTCCTCGAGCCCAGCCTCAAATGCCTCATCGCTAGGGAACATTGAGGACAGGTCCCACTTATATTTGCTGTCAATTTCTTCGCGAGACTCGTATGCCATGAGCCTTCCTTTCTTGACCGGTCAGTATGTGCTGTTATGTAGTGTCCCACATACACGCCAATTTCATGCTGATAACAACAAAAAATGAACCCATTCGATACAAATCATCAAACGGGCTCATCGATTTCAAAAAAGAAAAACTCTATTGCAGCTTTTCTCCGTTGGTTTTAATTACCTGCTGATACCAAGAGAAACTATCCTTCTTGATGCGACGACCTGTTCCGTTTCCTAGGTCATCCTGATCAACATAGATGAAGCCGTACCTCTTGCTCATCTCCGAAGAAGAGCAGCTCACAATATCCATTGGTGCCCATGCATAATAGCCGCGCAAATCTACACCATCACTGATAGCTTCAAGCATCTGTTCAACATGTGCTCTGAAATATTCAACACGATACGGATCATGAATTGTTCCATCGTCTTCAAGCTTGTCAAAAGCGCCAATGCCATTTTCTGTGATGTAAATTGGACACTGATAGCGGTCGTAGAAGATATTGAGGGTGTAACGCAGCCCAAGAGGATCAATAGACCAGCCCCAAGGATTTGCAGGAAGATGAGGATTTGAGAAATCCTTATTTCCGTCCGCAAAGCTCTGAGCACTGCAAACGCTTGAATAGTAATACGAGAAACTCATGAAGTCAGCGGTATTTGTTAAATCCTCAAGGTCATTCTCGCCAAATTGAATGTCAAAACCGTTCTCTTCAAAGAATCGCAAAGCATATCCTGGATACTGACCTCTGAGCAATACATCAGAGTAGTAAAACTCCATTTGATTATGCCTATAGCAGGCAAGAACGTCCTCAGGATTACTTGACGATGGATAATCTGGTCCACCGCATAGCATCATGCCTATCTGGAGCTCGGGGTAGTTTTCATGAGCATAACGAGTGGCGCGAGCACACGCTACCATCTCGTTGTGAACTCCCTGGTACTTAGCTTCTGCAAGGTTATCTACCTTATCAGCACAAATTCCAAGGTGGTTGAAAGACTCAACTGACACAAGATTAATTTGGTTGATAAGAATCCACAGCTTAACTCGATCGTGATAACGGTCAAATAAAACTTTGCAGTAGCGTTCAAAAAGATCAATCAGTTCGCGAGAAGCCCAGCTCTTGTAGTTAAGCGTTAATGCAACAGGCATTTCATAATGAGAGCAGGTAATCATAGGCTCCATGCCGTTAGCAATAACTGCATCAATAAGCCTGTCATAAAAAGCTAATCCTTCTTCAGAAGGCTCAGCGTCATCCCCATGAGGAAAAATACGTGACCAGTTAATTGAAGTTCGGAACGTCTTCAAACCAAGCTCTGCAAGAAGCTTTAAATCTTCCTCAAAGTTGTGATAGAAATCAATGCCCCAGCGTTTAGGAAAAACCCTATCAGTAGCTTCAAGAGCTGCGGTAACTTTCTGAGTAGTCTCTTCTCCATTGTATTTCTCGTCAAGCGGAACATTTGACTTGTACTCATTAAGATCACTTACGCAAGGACCCTTACCGCCTTCTTGCCAAGCGCCCTCCATCTGATTAGCCGCAAAAGCACCGCCCCAAAGAAAATCCTTTGGAAAACTATGCCTTACCTGAGGCTTTGCTCCCATTTAACGCTCCTCCAACTTCTTAATCCTGTCATCAAAGGACTTAAAAACTTGAACGAGCTGTTTAGCAGTAATGATCTCAGAATAAATGACCATGAGCGTGTCTTGAGCATGAGAGAACAGAAGACTGTACTCTTGCTTTTCTCCCTGAAAGACACCTTGAATGTGATCGGTCTGAACATGATGAGCTTCAAGAATTTTTGCATCTGCAGCAGCAATTTTTTCTTCTGCAAGCGCAATATTACCAGCTGCAACAGCCTCATAAGCAAGCTTGCATTCATTACGAGCCTCGCCAGCAGCAATAAGGATGGTCATAGCATCCTGGGTGGTCTTATCAATTTCTTCTTCCATAAGAAATTCTCCCCTAGACTCTAAACAGCGTTTGAGAGTACCTGAGACTACAAGTTGAAATGTAGTCTCAGGCGCAGGTTATAGATTTAGAACGACCAATCATCGTCTGAATCGGACTCAGTTTCTGCGGTCTCAGCATCAACAAGCTGCTTATCGTATGTTTTAAAGAATGGCATCCAAATAAGGCCAGACACAACAAAAATGATAAGCATCAGAACAATACTGCCCACTGTTCCGCAGGTAAGGAATGTGGCGATTGGGAATGGGCAATACCACATGTTAAAGAGCATCGAAGGAATAGCACCTAGTGGGATTACCTTGGTAAATACGTATGCAACAAGAGGTAAAACAATGCCCTGAAGCCACATTGGAATCATCATGATTGGATTCCACGCAACTACACCAAATACACAAGGCTCGTTAATATTAAAAATTGCAGGTACGAGGCAAGCACGACCAAGTGCTTTGAGCTGGCTTGATTTAGCAGAGAATGCCATCAGAAGGACAAGAGATAACGTGCAGCCAATGCCACCAATCCAGAGATATCCAGAGTACACAAATGCATCGGTAAAGACTGCAAGATTTGATGCTGTTGCACTACCAGCGGCTGCAAGAACACCATTTGCCTCGGCGTTTGCAAGAAGGATTGGGGTAAATACTGGTGTTAAAACCCAGGAAGAAACGCCCATAGAATACAGGAAACAGAAAAGGAACATTGCAATTACAAGTCCAACAGGTGAGTTAACAATATTCTGAAGAGGCATAAAGCAGCTAACAACCAGTTGATACAGGTTAAGGTTTAAAAACTTTGGATCGGTAAGAATCCAACCAAAAACAGTTACGATGCCAATTGGCAGCATTGAGTTAAACCAGTCTTTTACAAAATCAGGAATTACAGAGTCTTCCTTAAAAAATGTAAAATTAGCAAACTTATTGAGAACTGCTGCAGATACAAGACCGGCAACAATAGCCAAAAACATTCCGCCAGCACCAAAGCCGCCAATATTAGAAATACGGAACCACGTAGATTCTCCCGCTGCAATCATAGCTGCTTGATCAGCTACAAACTGTGGATTTAAAGAAATCAAAAACAAAATAACACCAGCAATACCCGCATTAACTGCCGAGCGCTTGTGCTCCTTAAGTATCAACAGATTGTAAGGAATCAAAAATGCAATAATCAGACCAACAATACCAAAGGTCCAACCGTAAGGTGTCCAGAAGTTTGGCCACCACTCAAAATAATTCATTGGAATTGTAAGCAAACTAAATATAGAACCTAAGAAGATAAGAGGAAGTGCCTGCAATACAGAATTCTTAATTGTAAGAATCCAAGGGTTCTGAACAATCTTGTTCATTTTTGGCGAGAAGCTCGTCTGAAGCCAGTCAATGAGCTTATTCACAGCTGTAGCCTCCTTAAGGGCATATTACTAACAGATCTTTTATGACAAATCTGAGTGCCATATGATTTAGTTCATCGTCAGATTACTGAGCATTCGCTTCACGAATTGTTTTAATAAGGTGCTTGAGGGCTTTCTCGCCATTTAGGGTTGAATAATATGCGGGGTCCATAAGAATCACCTGAACAGGCTTATCGGCATATTTTTCTTTAAGCTCATCAGCCAGATACTTAAGATGGGGGCCAATCATCAAAGCATCGATAGAATCAATGTAGCTCTCAACCTCGGCCTCACTTCTTGCGGTGATGGAAATATCAAGATCATGTTCTGCAGCAACCTTCTTCATGTTGACCGCCATAAAACCACTACTTGCTCCAGAACCACAAACCAAAAGAACCTCAAGATGCTTAGACATACCTTGCCCTTCTCTCTAACAGAAATACAGCCAAATTACTTCTTACAACATCAATAGTGTTCCTATGCTTTAGAGATTCCAATTATCCTATTTCCTAAGGTAAGGGAATAGGCTCGTTGAAATTTTTCTGCCTTATAAAAAAGTTTTAGAACTAAGGAAAACTGTTTTGGCTACGTACTTGCAGCTAAAAGTTCGTCTGATTTGAGGCTTTTACGTAAGATACAGAGCGCAAAAAGAATTTTCTCTTTCCTTACGCCCTCACAGCTCCATCCCTACCGTTCGCGGAAAATGTCAGCTTTGGTGAACAAACAGCAAATCCGTGTACCCAGCAGGGATATAATCGCAGGTGAACAACGGATGGAGGACTGTCATGAAGATGCACCTCATTGAGCCCGACGCTTGCGCTAAGACCACACCTACCGTATTGCTGATTCATCCCATGCTCTCGTCTGCAGAGGGAATGCAGACTGTTCTTGTGAGTAACATGGGTGATGACCTGCGCTATCTGGTCCCAGATCTTGCCGCTCACGGGGAAGAAGATGCAACGGAATATGTCTCATCGTCCCAAGAAGCTGCGCAGATTCATGACTGGCTGCTGGAGCACGACATAACCCACCTCTCCCTGGGTTTTGGCGCGTCCCTTGGTGGCGTAGTTCTGTCTGAGCTCCTCAAGTTCCCCGATTTAGTCTTTGACCACCTCTTCTTTGAGGGAACAAGTTTCTGGACAGGCGGATTCTTTGCCTCAGCGATGGAACTTGTACTCAAGAAAGTGTTTCTTGCCAAGCACCGCAAAGCCATTGCAGACCCCGAGTTATCCGTACAAAAGATGGAACAACTTTACGGAAAAGTTGCAGCTAAACCTATGTCAGAACACTTTATTGCGATGAGCGACCAAAGCATCCAGAACATCATTCACGACTGCAGCAACGTTGGCCTGCCCGCTCTTAGCCCCGACATACAACGCCGCTGCATCTTCACCTATGGCGAGAAGGACTTTGACTTGAAACGCGCAGGGAAGGTTCTGCCTAAGGTGTATCCCGAAGCCACGCTTACTATCTGGCAGGGCTATGACCACTGCGAGCGCATGACCAGCGACTCGGCAGCGTATGGCCAGATGCTAAGGGAGCTTGTAGTTTAGAGCGCAAAACTAAACGCGTCTTGAGAAGCAATACGAAAAAACGTTTCAGTCTTTTTAAACAACGCAAATGCAACGCAAATTTTTGCGTTGCATTTGCGTTGCGTAGTTCCTATACTATTAACTTACCGAGAAGGGAGCTCCTATGCGAGAAACTACTGATGTCGAATTTAAATCTGATATAAATAGTTCATCATTTTTAAAAACTGTAAGCGCTTATGCTAACTTTTGTACTGGAGTCATCATATTCGGAATTGATGATAGCGGTACTGTTGTTGGTCTTAAAAATCCTACTCACGCTTGCTTAGATATTGAAAATAAAATCAATGACTGTATTTCTCCACGACCACTGTATTCACTTGAAATTAATGAAGGTCAAAAAACTATCGTACTTCGTGTTGAAGAAAGTCCAAATAAACCATATTTCTATAAAGGCAAAGCTTACAGGAGAAGTGATAGTTCTACTGTTGAAGTTGACAGAATTGAGCTGGGAAGGCTAATACTAGCTGGTGAAAATCTTACATATGATCAATTACCTTCTCGAAATCAAGAACTCACCTTTGAGACTCTATCTCAAAAACTTTATAACATTCTTGATATATCAACTATTAATAATGATATTCTGAAAACCCTTGGTCTTATAAAAAATGAAACGTACAACCATGCTGCTGCTCTTCTTGCCGATTCTAATTCATACCCAGGAGTAGACATCGTACAGTTTGGATCGTCTATTAATAAAATGCTCGATCGATCAACAACAGAGAAAGTATCTATTTTAACTCAATTCGAAACAGCTATAGAGAAATTTAAACTACATCTATGCTTTGAACAAATTGAAGGAACTGAAAGGAAAACTGTTGAGAAAATTCCTCAAGAAGCATTTCGTGAGGCCATTGCCAATGCATTAATACATAGAACCTGGGATATAGAAGCACGCATACGAATAAGTATATTCTCCGACCGCGTAGAAATCATATCTCCAGGCGGTCTCCCCTCTGGTCTTTCGGAAGAAGAATACCTTAGTGGACGTGTCTCAGTTCTCAGAAATCCTATCTTGGCAGAAGTATTTTATCGTCTTGGATACATCGAAAAGTTTGGTACTGGTGTTGTTCGTATAAAAGAAGCGTATTTTACTGAATTAGAAAAACCTCGATTTGAAATTAACAAAAACTCTGTCACGGTGATATTGCCAATTCTTGGATCACAGTCAGGGATTTCCAACGAAGAAACATTTCTTTTGGAAAAGATGTCCTCAGGACGTCGTTATTCACGCAAAGAACTCGATAATTTAATGGGATTCGAGAAGACCAAAACCATTCGTCTTCTTGGCTCTCTTATCAACAAGGGTCTTGTTGTTGCTGAGGGAGTAAATAGAGCCAGGCGTTACATTCGTGCGTGATACAACAAAATAAACATATTTGGCCTTGATTACAAAGTATTATCCTTAAGAAAATTAATTGTGTTGAAAGAATGAACTCAATAATAACTACGTACAATGTATCAACTTATTTTAAGATTGTGATGATAAAAGATTCACTATATATATTAGATATTAAAGGAAAGCATATTCGATATCACTTTTTCAAAGGAGAAAGTAAGATGTTCTGTACCAATTGTGGCTCACAAAATCCAGAAAATCAAAAATTCTGCACCAACTGTGGCGCAAAACTTCCAGAAGTAATGCAGCAAGAACAATCTTCCCAAACAACAACTCCTGCTGCTAATGAAAAAGATTCAAGTACTGCACAAGTAGAAAAAAATTCAACAGTAACTTCATCTACTCAGCAACAGCCAACTGAAAGAACTCAGAATAATTCAGTAACATCCCAAACTACAAATAATTCCAAGAACACTGATAGCTTCAAGACCAATCAGTCGCGAAACAGACAGCAGATAATTGTTGTTGCCATTGCTATCATTCTGGCACTTAGTGGAATTGGTGCTGCCGCCTACGTTACTCACGGTTTTGGCCTTTTAAGCAAGCAAAATGAAACTGCTCAAACGACGAACAATACTTCTGCATCAACTTCCAGCGATTCTTCCAAATCAGATACACAAAAAACTGAAGAAAAACCCTCTGTTAAAGTTAGCAATATTGTGTTTGAAACAACACAAGCAGCGATGAGCGACTTTAACATAAAACTTCTTGATGTTTATTCCATAAAATTTACTGTAGAGAACAATACTGATGACTATGTGTTCGCAAATCCAACTTTTGTATTTAATGTAACCTATAAGGACAAATATGGTGATAATCAAAGTGGAACCGCAACTCTTCTATCTAATGTAAGTTCTCCCGATGTGTATTCAGACGATGGAATTCTGCTTGCGCCTCATGAAAAAAAGACTGTTACCTACTACATTAGCGATTTTGCTTACGATACGAAAAATAATCAAAAGATTTCAGATGCAAGATTTAATATTACCGATGCCAATCTAGTAAATGCTCCAGACAATCCTTCAATAGCCAAGGGTAATATAAGTATTGATTCTGTAAATTTAAAAGACTGTCCTTTTTCTGGAGTAAAAAGTAATATAAAAATTATTTCTGCGGATGAGGCAAAAGCATCTCTCTCTTTAAAATTTGAAGACTTCAGTTCAGAGCTTACTGGAACAATCACTAATACTACAAAAGATAAATGGTCATCTGCATCTGTACGCTATTACATTGAAATGGATGGATACTACGTACTCAATTCGACAAATGCTAGTTCAGTTAGCTTTATAAAACCCGATTCAAGTGCAAACGTAGAAGCTAATAACTACATTGGCTCTAAACAAGACGGACACACTTATGAAGTAAAACCAACATTTGTTGCTTATCAGGCCGACAACAGTAAGTAGATTGTATGTAAGCAAAATAATAAACCTTATTTGCTATATAATTATTTCAATATAGCTTGTATGAATGGAGAGAAAGTATGAGCAAAATTTTAGCCATAACAGCTGAAGCTATTGCAATTGGAACTGACGATGGAGCTATAGTTGAAGTCAGACCTGAAGATGTAACTTTCGATGCTCGAGTTGGCGATGAGGTTACTTTATTTTCCAATGAGCAGCGAACACTTGTTACAAAATCTGAACCTAAAAATACTTCGGCTACAGGAACGGCACAACAAGGAGACGGAAATAATATTTCCGTCAATGTAATTAATGGTAACCCCACAAATACAGCTCCCACGTATGTTCAAACAGGTAAAGTTGTAAATAAGATTGCATATGCTCTTCTTGCAATCTTTCTTGGCGGCCTAGGTGTCCATAAATTTTATGCGGGAAAGACTGGTTCAGGTATTCTGTATCTTATTTTTTGTTGGACAATTATACCTGCATTGATAGGATTTATTGAGGGTATTGTTGCTCTAACTAAGCCAGCGGATGCAAATGGAAATATTTGCATCTAATCCTTTATAATTATTAAAAATATAACTTTTGTGAACTCCCCCACATTTTGATCTGTCTCCCATTTCTTGGACATGAGAAATGGGAGGTTTTTATGAGTATGGATTGTAGGATAAAGTACGATGTTGAGGTGAGAAAGAGGGCAGCCATGTTCTTTGCTTCCGACATGTAGCTCATTCGGTTGCAAGTGTTCTTTCAATTCTGCGCTAAACTTTGAAAAATGGCGCCATATATACACCGCACATTCGGAAACGAGGTGCAGTTGCTGACAAATCCACGTCTCAAAAAAGTGGTATAGGGTTATTTCCTTACACCACTTTTTTAGATATGACTACATGTATCTTTTGCTAAATTGTAGACTTTTGCATAGCGTCATCATCTAGTGGTATCCGTTTCTTGCAAGCCTGGCGTCGAACATCGGCTTTTCTCTGGGCAGTCGAGGCTCTATAGCAAAGATGCGCCACTCCAATGATTGTCCAACCGTTTCTTTTAATCTCCCGTGAAATACTTGATTTGTTTCGACCGAGCTTACGAGCAATCTGGCTTATACTTTCATGATTTTTCCACCAGACCATAATGTCTTCGCGCTCTTCAATGCTAAGATGGCTATAGTGACCCATGGAAATCCTTTCAATGATCGTTGTCGTAAGCGCCATTGTAGACCCATGGGTCACTACCTTGTCTTTTGTTGTTGCACTAGCAATGAGAATCTAAGAACTAATTTACACGTACACGGACAGTCTCATACCATGCGCCGTCAGTGTAATCAAAATTACCTTGTGCTTCAACCCAAGAACGGAAATCTCTATAACCCTGTGCGGTAATATCATGGCTTACACCATCAGTCGTGTGAACAATAATGTGCCACTCATACTGAGGCTCAGGCTCTGGAGTTACTGGCTGAGAAGGGGTGGAAGGTGTAGAAGGCTGTGATGGAGTGCTGTAGTTAGAGCCTCCACCGTAGTTAGAAGAGCCGCCACCATAATTGGAAGAATTGCCATTATAGCTAGACCCGCCATTGCTATTGGTAGAAGACTCAGAATCTGCATTAGAAGAGCCACCATTGTCATTAGCAGTATTTGTGTCATTGGTAGCATCAGGAGCGACTACAGAAGTATCATCCTTCTTAATCTCAGTAACCTTAGTTGTACCATCATCATTCTTAGTGGTATCAACAGTAATAGGATACTCAGGCTTAATCTCTTGCTTAGTACCGTCGTTGTACTCAATAGCACCATCAGTAACAACTACAGTCGTTGGAACCTTATCATCCTTGGTGTAAGCCTCTGGGGCCTTAACATCAATAGGAGTATCTGGTGTAACATCTGCTACAACATCAACCTTGACATATGCCTCACCATTAACGTTAATTACATCATCACCAGCCTTCTGAGTAGAAGCATCTGGCACCTGGATATCTGTGGTATAAACAGAATTATCCCTGGTACCATCCTCTTTCACCTGGCCAGTGAGTGCTGCATAAGTCTTGATTGTATCGCCATTAGATGCAGTATAAGTAGCATCAGTATCAGCAGTGTTGTTCTTTACTGCATCATTAATCTCGGATGCCTTCTGATATACATACATAGTTGGCTTATGAGCATCCTCCTTAACGCCAGAATCAGATGCAGAATCAATGCTAACCTGAGCAACTATCTTTTGAGTGTAATCAGACTTACTTGTCTTAGTAGTGTCTGCTACTGCAGGCTTGGTATCAGTCTGCTTTGGCTCTGTAGGCTTATTGCAAGTGGTTACTGCGAAAATAGAACCTGCAACTGCAATAGTTGCGATACCTGCAACAACAGCCTTCTTAGCCTTTGAATCGAATAGATTCTTGAGATTTACGTTTTTCATATAATTAATCTTTCTAAAAAATGACTATTTCTATTGAATAATTATAAGTTATCTGAATCATATCTTTTACTCTATGAAGAGCTTATACACTTTCAGCACAAACCATAGACACAATTAGCCGTAGTCAGTTATATCCAAAAGGTGGTTGCAAGGATATTTCCTTACACCACTTTTCAAGAAACGACTATATGTATCTTTTTCTAAATAAAGCTTATAGATTTTTAAAAGACTTAAAAATCTTTTTCAGGCATTCTTTTAAGATCTTCTTTTATATGGTCGCCCTGCCTAATTCTATCGGGTGTATAATCTCTTTTCGTTTTGTACCTACTTTTTGCACCTACCAATATTGCACCTACCAAGTAAGTTAAGTAATGATCTAACTCATTGTAGTAAATATGACTAAATTTATTTTTAATCTTAATAATCCATTCGATATCAGCATCTAAAGAATTTTCTTTCTGATACTCAGAATAATCCCAACCATCATAACGATAATCCCATATGTGAGATTCTGGCTCTGAATAATAGGAGATAGGAAAACGTTCCTTATATTCCGTCGTTAACCAACTTCTAGTTTTACTATCAAGCACAACGAATTTTTTTAAATTGTCTATCGTTAAGGACTCACTTTGTATACAGATTTTTAATGAAACATCTGGGATTAATTTTTCTTCTCGCATCAATTTTCTTACATATAGCATAAGTTCAATTGTTGTAGGATTATCCCCAAATTCTCCACAACCATCTTCGGCTTTTCCATTATTTAAAATTTCGTTTCTTTTTTTAATTACGTTGTCATATAAACCCTTAAACTTTTCTTCATCCCAAATTTTTTTCCCAAAGACTTTTTTGATTGTTTTTTCAAAAATTTCTTCAACACTTTCTTTAACACTACTCGCCATATCATTCCTCCACTTTCTATTTATATCAGTCACATTACAAAAAACGATGTAACTTTACTTCATATGATAAATACTCGATGCGAAATCAAAAATCAAAAATTCACCGATAGCAACCTTAAAGTACATATTACTTTAAATTAATAGCTCTAAACAAAACAAATACAAAACATCACCTCAAACTACTCGTGAATATCGCCTTTCTTCAGACAAAGCCTGTTTACGCACATATGCGAGTAGTCGTACAAGCACAACAATACAAAGCTCTGCTTCTCTTGAATCACGATCCCAAAGTCGAGTACATGGACTATATTCGCCACCTAAGCAAAAATAACATTGCACGACACGTGAAAATTTACGATCTACAACACAACTCAAACCTGTCCCGCCTAGAAAAGGTTACTGAGAAGGACTTAAAACGCGTCGAGAAATACAAAGAAGCCCTCAAAATTCTTTTTGAGGTAGAAGGAAATTCAGAACAAAAATAATTCCTTGCAACGAAACACGATAGAAGCCGATTACAAAGCGATTAAAAGGTTAAATGCTCACTTTACTTTCATGCTTACCAAGCTTCCCATTCTTTTCAAGCTTATTGTCAAGCCACCAAATTGGAATTGGAAGAATTTCATCAATGGGTTGAGTATTGTCCCAGATGTCGATAAATTCCTTTGTCTCCCTATCGTATAAGAACTTGCAATATACGTCATAATCAGGGGCTGAAAATTCTCCGCCGTAGAATCCGTCATCATACTCAATGTTATGAAAATAATAATTGATATAACATCCGCCCATTTTTACCTCACTTAGTAATGAATGCCTTACAAAAATGCATTTCCAATCCATCTGCAAGTATGTAAAAAGAAGGATAAGACCTGCAGATAATCTAAGTGGGTACTGTAATGGACAGTAAAAGATCTATGTCATTGCTAACGAACATAGCGATGAAAGGACTCGCATTATTCAATTACCCAATTAAATTCGAAGGTATATAATTCAATTAACAAGCAGTTCGTTCCTGATTGGAGTGAATATGATGTTATCTTCAGTTATATTGTGGTCTCTAACCGCAATTCTTGGTATTTGTTCTCTCATACTTTTATCTGGTCATGGCGCTGCTTTAATTGCTGGATATAACACAATGACTGAAGATGAAAAGAAGACAATAGACGAGAAAAAACTCTGTTTTGTAATGGGTATTTCTACGTCTGTATGTGCGCTAACAATGCTTTACATGGCCGTACTTAACCCAAATATAACGATTACAACAACAATCATTGCAAGCAGTATTATCACAATAGATTTGGTAGTAACAATGTATATAGCAAACACAAAATGCAACAAATAATAAAACCTGACGATAAAGTACTTGAAATTCTTATCACCTTTAGGCAATGACTCTTGTCAAAACAAATCCAAAGCATCACCTCAAGCTATTCGTCTCTTTCGTCACTCTCAAGACAAAGTCTGATCACGCACAAATGCAAGTAAGCGTACAAGTACAACAATGCAAAGCCCTGCTGCAAGCAGCGTTTCAACAGCAGCTATTCCG
>CAJZJP010000008.1:0-17375 GCA_916050095.1 uncultured Atopobium sp. | reverse complement strand
AATATAGGGCGAGAAGTTCTGTGTATTTTTAATACTTGTGTAGTATTGTCATACTAATAAAAACAAAAACACCAGTAGGAGGTATGGATGCCACCGTTTTTCTCGCCATATGGCACAGATGCAATTTCTGTGAGCATCCCCTACTGGCTAGACCTTCTAACAGTAATTATTGGTGCAATCTCGGGAATCTTGGTTGCAAGAGATCGTCACTTGGACCTTGTGGGCTTTGTGGGTCTTGGACTTTTGGGCGGTCTGGGCGGCGGACTTATCAGGGACGTCATGATGCAAGAAGGCGGCGTCTACATGCTCAACTCGCCCTACGCCATTCCGGCGGCGGTGCTAACTGCCATGCTGCTCTTTATGTTCCCCGAGCCGCTTGGTAGATTTCCGCGCATGCTTGAGTGGACCGACATTATCTCTGTTGGCCTCTTTGCGGTTGTTGGCACCGATAAAGCCCTAGTATATCACCTGCTGCCCTTCTCGGTCATTTTGATGGGAAGTATTACGGGCGTTGGCGGCGGCATGCTTCGCGATGTATTTCTTGGCGACATCCCTCGTATTTTCCAGCGAAGCAATCTCTACGCGTTTTGCGCAGTTGCTGGCGCAACCTCCTATTGGGCGCTTGTTTCTTATGCGGGTGTCACCAAAATTTGGGCAGCTGTCGTCTGTGTTGTGGTTACTGTTGGCCTCAGGCGCTGGTCGCTCAAATACAACGTGCTTTCACCCGCAGACGTTGACCTTACGCCGAACGTCATGCGCAGCGTCAACAAGCTACGCCACAAAACACAAAAGCCAGGCAAGCAGCCTGAGCAGAACACCCCGTCAAAGTAGCGCCCAGCCACAATCAGATGGCTTTGGCGGTTTGGGCGGTTTGGGCGCTTCCGCATCGCCCTCACATACCGTTTATCAGCACTTTATTTAAAATCCACCTAAAACAAAACTGGCGAGAAACCCTTGCGGCTGCAAGTTTTTTCTCGCCAGATTGATTGTCTGTAAACGACGCTGTTACTTCTTGACCATACCGTTACGGACTGCCCACTTACGGCGCTCGGTCTCGGAAAGAATACGCTTACGCATGCGGATGTTTTGTGGCGTAATCTCAACAAGCTCGTCGTCCATGATGTACTCCAGAGCCTCTTCCAGCGTAAACAGGCGTGGAGGAGTCAGCTGAACTGAAATATCTGCAGTTGAAGACCTCTGGTTGCCCAAAGACTTGGTGCGTGCAATGTTAACAACCATGTCGCCTGGCCTTGAACGCTCGCCAACCAGCATACCTTCATAGCACTCAACGCCTGGAGAAACAAAGAGCTGGCCGCGTTCCTGAAGGGTACCAAGTGCATACGCAACAGCCTTCTCGGTGGACATGGAAATCATGGCGCCGTTCTGACGGCTGCCAATATCACCTGCAAAAGGACCGTACTCAAGGAAGGTGTGGTAGAAGACAGCGTCACCGTGGGTGACGTTCATAACGCGCGTCTTGAGGCCCATGATGCCGCGGGTTGGAATCTTAAACTCAAGGTGCGTCTGAGTCTCGCCGGTGTCCATGATGGACATGGTACCGCCAACGTTACCAAAGACCTCAATGACCTTACCGGCATACTCTGGATTGCACTCAACAACGGCCTGCTCAATAGGCTCAAGTGTGTGACCCTGAGCGTCCTTCTTGAACAGAACACGAGGACGACCAACCTGGAATTCAAAGCCCTCACGGCGCATGCTCTCCATAAGAACGGAGAGGTGCAAAATACCACGACCAGAAACCTCAATACCCGTCTTATCAGGAAGCTCCTCGATGCGCATGGTGACGTTATTCTCGCGCTCTGTCATCAGACGTTCTTTGAGCTGACGGCCACCAACAATGTCTCCCTCACGGCCAACAAGTGGCGAGGTAGAAGGCTCAAAAATAATGGAAAGGGTTGGTGGATCAATCTCAATTGGATCCAGCTCAACAGGGTTCTCTGGATCAGTGTAGACGTCACCAATATCAGTGTTATCAACGCCAACGATTGCCGCAATATCACCTGCATCAACCTCGCTGCACTCCTTACGGCCAAGGTAGTCAAAGGTGAACAGCTGCTTGACCTGGCTCATGGCGCGGGAGCCATCGTTTTTGACAACAAGAATCTTGTCGCCAGTATGAACAGTTCCGGAATAGACACGGCCAATACCAATGCGGCCCAGGTAGTCGGAGTGATCGATGGTGACGCACTGCATAGCAAGAGGTCCGTCAATATCAACGTCTGGAGCTGGGAGGCCATCAATAATCATGTCAAGAAGAGGGAACATGTTGTCGTTGCCGTCATTTGGATCAAGGCGAGCGTAACCGTTAACGCCAGAAGCAAAGATGACGTGCTCCATGGTGAACTCAAGCTGCTCATCAGTTGCGCCGAGGTCCATCATCAAATCAAGAGAATCATTGACAACAGCCTCTGGACGAGCGCCGTCACGGTCAATCTTGTTGACAACCATCATGATAGAAAGACCTGCATCAATGGCGTGACGCAGAACAAAGCGAGTCTGTGGCATAGGGCCCTCGGCTGCATCAACCAGCAGAAGTGCACCGTCAGCCATCTTCAAAACACGCTCTACCTCGCCGCCGAAGTCGGCGTGGCCAGGGGTATCAATAACGTTAATCTTGACGCCCTTGTACTCAATAGAGATATTCTTTGCCAGAATAGTAATTCCGCGCTCACGCTCCTGATCGTTGGAGTCCAGAATTCTCTCTTGAACCTGCTGGTTCTCGCGGAATGCATCGGTTGCCTTAAGCATCTGGTCAACCATGGTGGTTTTACCGTGGTCAACGTGGGCGATGATAGCAATATTTCTGATGTTGTCTTGACGCATAAGTCTCTATCTCTCGAAGGTATGTGTTTGGACTTGCTACTTCAGGTCCAATTTTTATCAGCTTTAGAACTTTAGTGCAATTACGTGCCTAGAGCGCCCAGAAATTTCAATGAACGCAGCTTTTTCATTACAGAAGTGGCTCAAGCTCCCCTGCTGGAGCGGGATCAGACCACACAAACTGGTCACCTTGGCCTTTTCCGTGAACTAAAGAATATGCCGAGAAACTCTTATAGCCCTTCTCGCCAAACTCAAGAAGCACGGCATCTTCGTAACCGCCCTCTTTGAGCAGTTGAATGGCTCCCTCATATACAAGCGCATAGCGAACAGGCTCTTCGAGCCCTGCTTCTTTATCGCTCTTCTGTTTTGCCAAGTCAAGCACGCGCTTATGGGCGCCCTCAAGCAGCTCCTCTGGGCCGTCATCGGAGAACTCATAGCTTGCAACCGTGCCTGCTGCATCCTCAACTACAAGCAAAACGTTGAGTGATTGGCCATCTGCAAGCAGGTCAAACGCATCTCCAAGCAGCTCAGTTGAGAGCATATCAAGCTGGGGAGAAACTCCATCTTTGCGCTCGTTGTTTTCGGCCATGCCGCTCCTTAGCGTCGTTTTTGTAACTATTGTTCTCTATGATACATCGCACAAGAAAAGAGGTCGAAAGCAAAAAGCCTTCGACCTCTTAGGTTTGTCAGCTATCTGTCCAAAATTGGACACTTACAGAACGTGGACCTCGTCCTTGGTAAAGTCAACAAAGGCGTGGTCGCCAACGTTGTAAATCTTGTGTGTACGAGGGTTGAAGTCCGTAATCTTAATGAGGGTGTCTCCAACCATAACGTGGTAGTTCTGGTAGTGGCCCATGAATCGAGAAAGAACTACCTCACAGGCAAGTGTTCCCTCGTCAGCAAGGCGTGCAGACTCTGGACGAAGAACAATGCAGCATTCCTTGCCCTTGTCCAGGTGAGAACATCCGCTAGCCTCAAACTCATGGCCCTCAAAGCGGCAAAGTGCAGTCTCAGAATCAAGCTTGTCTGTAATGGTTGCATGCAGGAAGTTTGACTCACCAATAAAGTCTGCAACAAACTCGTCTGCAGGGTGATAGTAAACCGTCTGAGGATCGCCAACCTGATCAACAACACCCTTTTTCATAATGATGATGTTGTCTGAAAGTGCCATTGCCTCTGACTGGTCATGTGTGACGTAGATGGCGGTAATGCCAGCCTCCTGCTGAATACGACGGATCTCGTTACGCATATCAACGCGCAGCTTCGCATCAAGGTTTGAGAGAGGCTCGTCGAAGAGGAGCACGCTTGGCTCAATAACCAGAGCACGCGCCAAAGCAACACGTTGCTGCTGACCGCCAGAAAGCTGATTGGTCATGCGCTCTTCCATGCCCTCAAGTCCAACAAGACCAAGGATGTGAAGGACCTTCTCGCGAATTACGTTCTTGTCCATCTTGCGAAGCTTGAGGCCATAGGCAACATTGTCAAAGATGTTGTAGTGAGGAAGTAGCGCATAGCTCTGGAACACCATAGCAGTATCGCGCTTGTTTGGAGTAAGCTCATCAATCTGCTCATCGCCAAGGAAAATCTTTCCCTCATCAGGACTCTCAAAACCAGCAATCATTCGCAGAATAGTGGTCTTTCCGCAGCCAGAAGGGCCAAGCAGCGTTACAAACTCGCCAGGAGCAATAGTGATGTTAGCGTCTTGAACTGCGTAGAAGTCTTTTCCAGTCTTCTGATCCTGATAAATCTTGGAAATGTGCTCAAGGCGAACGCCTTTTTTCTCTGTAGCCATGTGTTACTCCTCCTTGAGTGCTCGGCTGGTGCCAAAGTGTTTGATGGCCCAATTCATAAGCAATACCGAGCCATAGGTAATAACAATCAGAATTGTTGCAAAGGCGCAGGCCATACCATATGAACCCTTACCTGCAAACTCGTTAATCTGAACGGTAATAAGCAGGAACTCTGGCGTAACCAAGAGAATAACTGCAGAAATTGCGGTGATGGAGCGGACAAACGCCGTTACCAAGCCCGACAAGAACGAATCTTTAATCAGCGGCAGCGTAACGGTCATAAACACCGTAAAGCTGTCGGCGCCCATGTCGTATGCGGACTCTTCAATTGATTTATCAATCTGTCGAAGTGCCGAGATGCCCGAGCGGGTGCCTGTAGGAAGCGAGCGCACGACAAAGACAATAATCAGGATAAGTCCCGTGCCATACAGGCCCTGCAAAAATCCTGTGTGCATAACACCACTTGAGAAACCGCGAATATAACCAACGCCCAAAACCGTACCAGGAACTGCCATGGCAAGCATGGATACAGCCTCGATAAAACCACGACCACGGAAGCGGCGCTTTACTACCAGATAAGAAATGATCATCGAAAGCAAAGCGGTAATTGGTGCCGCAATGAGCGAGAGCATAAACGAGTCGCTAAACGCCTGCAAACCGTGGTACTTGGTAAATACCTGTTCAAACCACTTGGTTGTTAACTCGTAATTAGAGCCCCAGGAACGAACAAACGAACCATAAGGAACGCAGAGGTACATGCCAATAACAAAGAGTGCGACTAGTGCGCAAAGAATGGTAAGTGGGATGCGAACAGAATTGTCTGTAATAAGCATCCTAGCTCGCGTTGCTTTGCCCGAAAGTGTAGATGTACTCTTTGCTTCCAACACAAACTTCTGAACAACAAACATAAGCAGCGTAATGGAAAGAAGAACAACAGCCATTGCAGCTGCGCCTTGCTTGTCGTACGCACCTGTAATCTGCAGGTAGATAGTTGTTGCTAAGGTATCGTAGGAGCCACCAATAATCATTGGGTTAGCAAAGTCTGCAATTGACTCAATAAATGAGACGAGAAAAGCGTTGCCTAAACCAGGCAAAATAAGAGGAAGTGTAACGCTGGTAAATACTTTCCAGCGGCTTGCACCCATGTCACGTGCTGCCTCTTCAAGGGATGGGTCAATGTTTTTAAGCAGGCCCTTAAGCATCATGTAGCACACAGGGAAGAACGACATAGTCTGGACAATAAAAATGCCCCAGAAGCCATAGATGTTGTTGTCAAAAATTCCCAAAAGACCGCGAGTAATCAGGCCTTTCTTGCCAAACATCATAATCATGGAAAGCGAGAGAACAAATGGTGGAGAAACAACAGGAAGCATGGAGACCACGCGGAAAAGGCCTGTCATAAACTTTGTACGAAGCTTTACGTACACTTCAACATACGCAAAAAGAAGACCAATAAGCGCCGACAAAATGCCTACTGCAAATCCAACCCTAAGGGTGTTGGTAATTGCGCGATCAAACGAAGGCATAGCTAAGATGCGCGTAAATACATCAAACGAAATCCCGTTATCGGAGACTACAGAGTCAACCATAAGAATGGCAAGTGGATACAAAATAAAAAGGGTTAAGAAGGCGATAAGAACGACAATGGTCGTTATCAAAATTGGATCGCCAAGGAGCTTTTTTCGCTCAAGTTGAGCGCTCTGGGATTTTGCCATGCTGGTCCTAACTCTGAAACACTAAACCTATACGCAAAGCTCTATGTGGAACTGGGTAGGCAGATCTCTGCCTACCCAGTATAATCTGCCACTCAGATCTTGAGCAACAGCATTGTTTGCTTACTCGCGTTGGTTTTACTCCGTCTTGAAGCGGCTGTCTCCGCCACCAAGAGCTTCCATAACGTCCTTGACATACTGCTCGGTATGCTTCTTAGCATCCTCGAAGTTGTAGTCCATGACATTGTTTGGATCAAGGCCGTACTCAGTAGCAATTTCAGGCTGCTTTGCGTTGTCAAGTACCAGGAACTGATAAGAGCCATTCTTCTGAGCAAGGTCAACGCATGCTGGTGAAAGTGCATACTCAATCCAGAGCTTAGCGGCGTTTGGATGTGCAGCACCCTTGAAGATTGCGGTTGCGCCAACCTCATATGATGCACCAGAGCTTGGAATCTGAAGACCAACATTCTCATGCTCTTGGTCAACAATCTGATAAATGCCGTCGTGGAGCATACCAATTCCGATGGTGCACTCGCCTGTTCCGATAGCCTTGGAAGGACCAGAACCACTCTTGGTGTACTGAGCAATGTTCTTATCAAGGTCCACAAGATACTGAATGCCCTGATCGTGACCGTACTTCTGAATAACGGTGTTGATGATCAGCTTTGCAGTACCGGCAGTGTTGTAGTTAGAAGACCAAATAAGACCCTTATATTTAGGATCGATAAGATCCTTGTAGTCCTGAGGCACGTCGAGCTTAAGACGCTGTAGCTCTTCCTTATCGTACAGAATTCCCAAAATACCCTTATAAATTCCGTACCAGTCCTTATTTGTACTCTTGAACTTATCGGAAATAAGGTGTGATGCATTCTTTGGCTCGTACTGCTCAAGAAGACCCTTTGAGGAGGAGACATTGTAAGGATCGGTTGTTCCGCCAAACCATACATCTGCTGATGGATGACCGTTCTCTTCCTCAATCTTTGCAGCAACTTCTCCGGTTGAGAGACGCTGTGCCTGAACATCAATGCCATACAGACTCTTGAAATTAGCGCAAACTGCGTTTAGATACTCTTCCTCACAAGAGCCGTAAACAATCAGCTTACCCTCTTCTTTTGCTGCCTTTACCAGCTCTTCTGGTGCTCCAACCGCGTCTGTAGAGTTGGTGTCAGATTCTTTTTTCTCGCCAGCATCAGAATCGGACTTTTTGCAGGCAGTGATACCCAGGCCTGCTACAACTGCACTGACTCCAAAAAAGTTACGACGCGTAAGATTTGACATAAGAACTCTTTTCTCTCCTTGTGGTCACCCACAGCTCCAATGAAAAGAACATACTCCTGTGTAAATCGTACTCAAACTTTTCGAAAATATTTCAACTATTCGATAAGTGGCTGATATTGGCGGCTATCGGTATGTTTTTGCATATCTAAGCAAAAAAGGCCAGGGACATAATCCCTGGCCTTGAACATTTGGTGGAGAATAGGGGGATCGAACCCCTGACCTCAGGCTTGCAAAGCCCGCGCTCTCCCAGCTGAGCTAATTCCCCGTACTGACTTCTGGTTGGGCCCAGAACGTTTTAATAATCACCCCAACGGCGACTCGGCTAACGTTGGGGTGACTATTGTCACATAAAGTGGTGGGCCTGACAAGGTTTGAACTTGTGACCTCCCGGTTATCAGCCGGACGCTCTGACCAACTGAGCTACAGGCCCAACGCAGGGAAAAATAATACCTCCATACGCATCGTAGGTCAACACTTTTTTTGTTTTGTTTTAAAGTTTCTTGAAATTGGGTATGAAGTGAGGACAGAGAGTCGTAGACTATCTGCCCAAAGATTGATAAATGGCGTATTTTTTGGAGTTTTTGTGTCACTAAAACGTATGGACATACAAACGGTTGTTGTCGGAGGAGGACCAATCTCTTCCGTTATTGTCCTGCGTCTTCATGATCCACGCGGGGTCTCCACGCTCAGCCTACCTATTAAGATTGGCAACATTGAAGCCTCTGCTATCAGCCTTGGTATGGACCAAGAGTCTACCCAGAGACCGCTTACGCATGACCTTCTTCGCTCCGTTCTTGATTCTCTGGACGCAGACATTAAAAGCGTGCGCATTGTAGGTGTCCATGGCACCACGTTCTTCTCGCAAATTGAGCTTATCTCTAAAGAGGGAGAACATATTTACGTGGATGCTCGTCCATCAGACGCAATTGCGCTGGCAGTAAGAACAAACGCTCCCATCTTTGCTGACGAGAGCGTTCTGGAAATTGCTGCTGCTCCAGATTTTACTGATGTCGAGAAGGACGTTCAGGCCCAAGAGCTTGAGGAGTTCCACCAGTTTATTGAGGATGTCTCTCCTGAAGATTTCTCATAAGCCCTGCTCTAGAGCGAGTTTTTGGACAACTGGCTTATCTTTTATATAAAAATCATTACCGTTAGCGTGCTGATTTTCTCGGTAAACGAAAAGAGCCCAGGAGAATTACCTCCTGAGCTCTTCAAATTACGTATAGCTGAAATGCTTATTCGTCATCATCCAGCAGTGAATCGTCCAGTACTTCCTCTTCATCTCCGAGGTCAACAGACTCTGCCTCATCAGCATCACGAGCGCCTGCTGCCATTAGATCAAGCATGCCTTGGTTTTCTGCATGCTTAGGAGCCTTCTTCTTGTTGGCAACCATACGAGCAACTGCAGAAACAACGTCAGTACCAGAGAGGTTCATAACCTTGACGCCCTGAGTGGAGCGGCCAAGCTTGGAGATATCGCCAGCCTTGACGCGGATTACAACGCCCTCCTCGGACATGATCATAATCTCGTGCTGAGGACCAACAACACGGCAGGCAACCAGGTTACCCTTCTTCTCCGTCATTGTGATGGTAAAGACGCCCTGGCCACCACGCTTGTGAACTGGATACTCAGAAATTGCCGTACGCTTTCCGTAGCCCTTTTCGGTAATAACAAAGAGGTCACCGTTGCCGTTGGTAATCTCCATGCCAAGCATAGTTGCATTGCCCTTGAGCGTGATACCACGAACGCCCGAGGTACCGCGGCCCATGCTTCTTGCCTCTGCCTCGTCAAACAGGATTGCTTTGCCGTCGGAGGAGCACAGAACAACCTTGTCACCTGGGTGGACACGACGGACGTTAACCAGCTCGTCGCCATCCTTAAGGTTGATTGCAATGAGGCCGTCCTTACGGGTACGGTCGTACTCAGACATTGCTGTCTTCTTGACCATTCCCTGCTTAGTAGCAAACATCAGGTAGTTGTCTTCTGGGAAGTCGCGGGTAGTAATGACTGCCTTGACCTTCTCGCCCTCTGCAAGTGTCTCGATGACATTGATGATGGCGCTGCCCTTTGTAGTTCTACTACCAACAGGAAGCTCGTGGACCTTGAGGCGATACACCTTACCAAGGTTGGTAAAGAACAGCACGTAGTCGTGGGTAGAAGCAACAAAGAGGTTCTCGACAAAATCGTTCTCTTTGAGAGAGACGCCCTGAACACCCTTGCCGCCGCGCTTCTGAGAGCGATAAATCTCAACAGGAACGCGCTTTACGTAACCTGCGTGAGTAACGGTAACAACCATATCCTCTTCGGCGATAAGATCCTCGACGTCCAGGTTCTGAATGTCCTGGTCGGAGATTTGCGTACGACGCTTGTCAGCGTAACGGTTGGAAATCTCACGAAGCTCATCAGCAATAACAGCCAGAATCTTTTCCTCATGAGCGAGAAGATCCTCGTAGTAGGCAATATCAAGTCTGAGCTGGGAAATCTCGTCGACAAGATCCTGACGAGCAAGACCGGTGAGGCGGCGCAGACGCATCTGAAGGATTGCCTCGCCCTGAATCTCATCCAGACCAAAGCGCTCGTTCATGCGCTTCTTTGCCTCAGCATCATCCTGCGAGCTGCGGATGATGTGGACAATCTCGTCAATGTTATCAACTGCGGTCAGAAGGCCTTCCAAAATGTGGACACGCTTCTGTGCCTTGTCCAGATCAAACTCAGTACGACGGCGTACAACATCAATCTGGTGATCAATGTAGTGACGAAGAATCTCGCGAAGAGAAAGGGTACGAGGAACACCGTCAACCAACGCCAGGTCAATGATGCCAAAGTTGGACTGAAGCTGAGTCTTCTTGTATAGGTTATTTAGAACAACCTGTGGAACAGCATCGCGCTTAAGGTCCAAGACAATGCGCATACCCTTACGGTTGGACTCGTCGCGCATGTCAGAGATGCCTTCAATTTTCTTCTCATTGACCGCCTGAGCAATCTTCTCCTGAAGAAGACCTTTGTTAACCTGGTAAGGAATCTCGGTGACAACAAGGCGCTGGCGACCGCTCTTGACCTGTTCAACGTGAACCTTTGCACGGACCGTAATAGAACCGCGACCAGTCTCATAGGCATCCTTGATGCCCTGAGTACCCATGATGATGCCGCCTGTTGGGAAGTCAGGACCAGGTAGAACGGTCATGAGCTCCTCAGTGGAAACGTCAGGGTTCTCAATCATCATGCAGACAGCGTTAGTAACCTCACCAAGGTTGTGAGGAGGAATGTTGGTGGCCATACCGACTGCAATACCTGAAGAACCGTTAACCAAAAGATTTGGGAAACGAGCAGGAAGAACTGCAGGCTCTGTCAGCGACTCATCATAGTTTGACTGAAGATCAACGGTGTTCTTGTTAAGCTCTGCCAGCATCTCCATAGCACTTCTGGTTAGACGTGCCTCGGTATAACGCATTGCTGCTGGTGGATCACCGTCGATAGAACCAAAGTTTCCGTGACCATCAATCAGAGGAAGTCTCATCGAGAAATCCTGAGACATACGGACCATGGAGTCATAAATAGCAGAGTCACCGTGTGGGTGGTACTTACCCATGACTTCACCGACTGCCCATGCAGACTTCTTATGTGGACGGTTTGGCGTAATGCCAGCCTCGCTCATTGCGTACAAAATACGGCGGTGAACAGGCTTAAGGCCGTCTCGAACATCTGGAAGTGCACGAGCAACAATAACGGACATGGAATACTCGAGGAAGGAAGTCTTCATCTCTGAGGACAAATCGGTTGGCTTAAGCGTGCCACCGTGAATGTCTGAGAGGTCAAGACGAGTACCAGCCTCATCAGAGATAATGTGTGAAGTTTCTCCCGTTATTAGATTTTCCCCAGTCTCTGGGTCAAACTCGTCAGAATCTTCTTCCACCTCGTCATCTTCGTATTCTTCATCCATATCGTTTTGTGCATCAAGGTCTTGATCCTCGTCTGCACCAAAAAGATCATCATTTATATTTTTATCGTCTGCCACAAGTTACCCTTTCATTTTCTGTCTAATGATTTAGCGAGAAACCATTAAATGTCCAGGAAGCGGACGTCTTTTGCATGTGTTTGGATGAAGTCTTTACGCTTCTCAACCTGGTTACCCATAAGGTCAGAGACCGCGCGATCAGCTGCAAGAGCATCATCGATGGTTACCTTAAGAAGAATGCGGTTCTTTGGCTCCATAGTGGTTGCCCAAAGCTGCTCTGGGTCCATCTCACCAAGACCCTTATAACGCTGAATAGTGAACTTGGTATTGTCCTCAAACTTCTTTGTCTCAAGAGCAAGTTCTTCATCGGTATAGATGTATTCACCGTTCTTTTTACCCTTTGGCTTAATCTGATACAGAGGAGGCTGAGCAACGTAGATATAACCTGCGTCAATCATTGGCTTCATATAACGATAGAAGAAGGTAAGCAGAAGAATTCTAATGTGAGAGCCGTCAACATCGGCATCGGTCATGATGACAATCTTGTGATAACGAGCCTTCTCAATATTAAACTCATCTCCAACGCCCGTACCAATAGCGGTAATCAGCGAAGTAATAGTGTCAGAAGAAAGTGCGCGATGAGCCTGTACACGCTCAACGTTCAAAATTTTTCCGCGAAGTGGAAGAACTGCCTGGATAGAACGGTCACGTGCCATCTTTGCAGAACCACCTGCGGAGTCACCCTCGACGATGAAGAGCTCAGTCATCTCTGCATCGCGAACGGAGCAGTCTGCAAGCTTTCCAGGAAGAGCAGCTGACTCAAGAAGTCCCTTACGGCGTGTTGCTTCACGAGCTTTACGAGCAGCAAGACGGCCTTTTGCAGCCTGCGATGCTTTCTTGAGAATCTCTTTTGCCTGATTTGGGTGCTCTTCCAGGTACTCTGAGAGACCCTGAGTAACAATCTTGTTGGTGAGAGTTCTCATGTAAGAACTACCAAGCTTTGCCTTTGTCTGTCCTTCAAACTGAGGGTCTGGCAGCTTGACTGAAATAACAGCAGTTAAGCCCTCGCGAATATCGCCGCCCTCAAGTTTAGGGTCTTTCTCTTTAAGAATTCCCTGCCTGGTGCCGTAATCATTTATTACTTTAGTAAGAGCAGTACGGAAGCCCTCGAGGTGCATTCCGCCTTCCTCAGTGAAAATGTCGTTTGCAAAAGAAAGAGTTCTGTCACTGAAGTCAGTATTCCACTGAATAGCAACCTCTACCTCACCCATCTGAGACATTGGAGCGTCAGGGTCTGACTTACCTTCAATATAGATAGGGCGAGAAAGTCCTGGTAAAACGGTTTTCTCGTCATTAAGGTACTTAACAAAATCGATGATGCCGCCAGCATATTGGAAATCAACCTGACGAGGAGTAAGCTCACGCTCATCAACAAGAGTAATTTTAAGGTTCTTGTTAAGGAATGCGGTTTCCTGGAGACGGTCACGAAGTGTATCAAAGTTATACGTGGTGGTCTCAAAGATCATGTCGTCTGGCCAGAAAGTAATGGTAGTACCGTTAGATTTTGAAGTACCAATTTCCTTCATCTTCTGAACGGTTTTACCGCGCTCAAAGACCATCTCGTAGATTTTGCCATCACGCTTAACCTGTGCAACAAGCTTCTTTGAAAGAGCGTTTACAACAGAAACGCCAACGCCGTGAAGACCACCGGAGACTTTATAAGCGTTGTTATCAAACTTACCACCTGCGTGAAGGATAGTAAGAACAACCTCAAGAGTTGGAATCTTTTTCTGGGGATGAAGGTCTACAGGAATACCACGACCATTATCTTCAACAGAAATAGAGTTATCTGGATGAACGGTTACCTTAATTTTGGAGCAATAACCAGCCATTGCCTCATCGACTGAGTTATCCACAATCTCCCAAACAAGGTGATGCAGACCAGAAGCTGAAGTTGTACCAATATACATACCTGGACGCTTACGAACAGCCTCAAGGCCTTCAAGGATCTTAATCTCTGTACCGTCATACTTATTTTCTTTTGCCACGTAAGTCCTCTCTTCAATTGTGAGCGGAATGATATAGGTATTTTACTATGAAATCGCCAAAATCAACTCGGCACAGAGAAATTTCATTGTTTAAACAGTAATATTTGGTATCTGAGAGGCTCTGTAAAGAGATTTAAGGACAGATTAGTGACAGATTAGACTAAAGACTCTTTTTTTGTCTAAAACTTGCTTCAATCGCTTTATAAGCCGTTGACTTGAGTGGCTCAGAAAGTCCAGAAACTAACTCAGAAATTTGTAATTTCTCTTCTGGTGTGAGTTCTGGAAGATCTTTTTTCTCTACTTTTTGGCCCTGTGTTTGCTTTTCTGAGGAGTCGTCTTCTATACCAGCATGTCTGTTGTATTTGTCCAGCTTAAACTCAAGATCTGAGAACTCCAAGCCTTGCTCTGAGAGCCTGGCTCTATAAATTTCTCTCTGTGCAAGAAAATCAATCATGCACATACGATTATCTACATAGACTGTAAGTACAGGGTACTCTCTACCAGCAATTTCTCTAACAAATACGCCGGTTGTGTGTTCTGTCTCTCTTTCACCATTTGCTTCAACCCACGCAAGATAGGCACGACGATTTTTTGACATGCTCTTAGAATCTCTGAAGGTTCCAAGCAGAGAACTCATTAAATCTTTTGCATTTTCATTGCCACCGCGCGCAGATGTTTCTTGTTGATTATTCATCGCTAAACCTAACTATCTGCGCTTTTTCTAAAACCTCTTCAGAAAAATACCCAAGGTTTGTAGTGGTAATAACCGTTTGAATGTCATGGAAGGCAAATTCCATGATGGCTTTTCTGCGGTCTTCATCAAGCTCACTCATAACATCATCTAAAAGCAGCAAGGGTTTCTCGCCAAGTATTTCTTCTGAAAGGAGAACTTCTGCCATCTTAAGTGCTAAAACGACAGTTCTAATTTGCCCTTGAGAACCAAAATTTCTAGCGTCTTTACCCTCAATTAAAAACTCAACGTCGTCTCGATGAGGTCCTTTTGTACTTTGCTGACGACGAATATCATCCGTGCGAGCTTCGCTTAAAGCCTTCAAGAACTGATCCGCGATTTCTTCTCTAGAAGCATCAAGAGAAACCTTACCAATTGAAGAAATATAGTTCATTTCCAGGTGTTCTCCACCAGAAAGTTTCTGGTAGATCTCACACGTCTTCTTTGCCAGGCGATCAAACAAATGAATTCGTGCATGAAGAAGTGTAGCCCCTCCTCTTGCAAGTGAAAGATCCCAAGCATCAAGTAAGTTTTCATCTGGCCAATCAGATTTAAGCAGCTTATTTCTTTGCTCAACTGTCTTGGTATATGCCGAGAAGACCTTGAAGTAGCTTTTATTTGCCTGGCGGCCAAAGTCATCAAATTCTTCTCGACGATACGATGCGCCACCTTTAATCATTGAAAGGTCATCGGGATTAAAGAGTACCGACATCAGTATTCCAGAAATATCTGCAGCCTGACATTTCTTGCCATTCTTTGAAAATTGACGGCGACGTTCTGTAATGGTGCAGGTATTTTCTAGCTTTCTTCCATCTCCTGTAAGAGAAATCTCTATCTTTGCCTCAGAAGTACCTGTAAGAAGGAGCTGTGATGGTGTGGGTTTTCTAAATGAATACCCAGCAGTAAGGAGTTGTAGTGCTTCAACAGTATTTGTCTTACCTGCAGCGTTCTTTCCTACAAAAATAGTAGTTTGTGCAGATAAATCTATCTCTTTCGAAGAAAAACAACGAAAGTTATACAGCGAAACATGTTCAACTTTAAGTCCCACACAACCCCTATCAAATTAGAGGCGAACAGGCATCAGAAGATACAAGTAGTTAACCTTGCCGTTTGATTTGAAAATAGCTGGCTGAGAAGGACCTTGAAGCTCAAGGCGCAGAAGATCCTTAGAAGGAGCAGCATTTACACAATCAAAGACATAGTGATAATTCAAAGCAATTGAAAGAGAATCTCCCTCAATTTGAGCTTCAATGTGCTCGGAAGACTCACCCTGATCTGGTGAGGATGCAGAGAGCTTAACTTCTTTACCATCGGCGTCAATATCAAAACGAACTGAAGGATTTGCGAGTGCAATAACAGAGACACGCTTCAGGGCTGCAGAGAAATCTTCAACGTTGATATCAACTGACGCGGTGCAAGACGTAGGAAGTAGCTGCTTATAGTCAGGGAAATGACCTTCAATCTTACGAGAGATGTGAGTAGTGTTTCCAAACTGGAAGACTACCTGGTTATCTGTAGTACCAATCAAAACCTTCTCAGTCATGCTACGCATGGAAAGAACGTCATGGAACACTTCACCAGAGATAATTGCAGTAAAAGACTCACCTGCTGGAGTATCCGTGTTGGAATCACAAACGGCAAGACGGAATGAGTCAGTAGCAACAAGACGAATAGTATTGTCCTCAACAGTAAGAGAAATTCCCTGAAGAATAGGACGAGAAGCTTCCTTAGAAGTTACTCGATACACCTTATCAACCATAGTTGATAGAAGTTGACTTGGGAGCTCACAGGTTTTCTCAAGATCAAACTCTGGGAATTGAGCCCAGTCGTGAGCAGAAAGAGTATTAAGTCTAAAAGACGAACGCAGACATGTTACAGAAAGTGTGCGCTCTCCACCTTCAAAAGTAATTGCAGCATCAGGAAGATTTTTAACAATGTTCTGGATAACTTTTCCAGAAACAACTGTTTCTCCTTCTTCCTCTACGTTTGCTGCAATTTGATGCTTAATAGAAATAGTTAAGTCGCTGGATTGTAACTCAAGCATGCCATTGAATGCTTTGAGGTAAATACCAGAGAGAATAGGAAGTGTTGTATTAGAACCAATGCCCTTAGAAACAATATCAAGTGCCGTCTGGAGAGCGGATTGACTTACGGTAAATTTCATGACGACCCTTTCTATTATTTCTTAGATAAGAATAAAAATATCGTAGTAATAATAAGCTATGTTGAAAAGAAGAAAGCTTTACATTTCTAGAGGTAGAAATATGTTTCTAGAGGTCAGATTTGTTTGCTTATTTTTGACATTCATAAACAAAGTAAAACTCCCCCTCTTAAACTCTCAACAACAAATCATTACTTCTCTTCACCAATTAACATCTTACTAACAGGTTTTAAACACTAACTTTGTTCAAGGATAGTCTTCTTAAGTTGAGAAATTTGATCATAGAAACTTTTATCTTCTTTAATTCTCTCTTCTATTACCTCAATGCTGTGCAAAATAGTTGCGTGTTTTCTTCCACCAAAATGCTTACCAATATTTACCAGTGTGTATTGGCAAAGGTCGTGAGCAAGATAAATTGCAACGTGACGAGGTTCTGCAATCTCTTTATTTCTCTTGTTACCAACAATATCGCGATGACTAATGCCATAGATATTTTCTACGACTTCTTGGACCTTCTCGATATTTACGGTCTTTGAAACGCGACGCCAGAGCGTGTCTGCAATCTTATCGATTTCTTCTTGTTTAATATTTGTGCCAGATTCTTTTGCTTTAATCTGACCAGTTACACAGCGATTACAGAAGCCCTCAAGTGTTCTAATACTTTGACCAGCCTTGTCAGCCATGTAACGACGGATGTCCTCTGGCAAATCGTCTGCAGTAAGAGAAGAATTTCTCTCTTTAAATGCTCGGTCGCAGAAGACATGAATAAGATTAAGTTTCATCTCGTAGCTTGGAGACTCAATGCCAATAACGATGCCACCACTCATACGAGAAGTAATACGATCATCAAAGCCGTCAG
>CAJZJP010000007.1:0-19566 GCA_916050095.1 uncultured Atopobium sp. | reverse complement strand
TCGCCAATCTCGCTGAAGTCGCGGAGCTTGATGACCTTGAACAGGGCGTTCTTGATGACGGAGTACGAAAGACCAGCAGCAACGTCGCCGATGGTTGCGCCCTCCTTCTGCGCCTGCTTAACGCGGGAGTTCATGAAGACGGTACAGCGGGATCCCAGGTCAACAGGGAGTGTTGCCTTGGTTGCAGCGGTTGCAAACTCGCGGACGTCCATCTTCATGGAGTCGGCAAAGGACGCAATAAAGGAGCCGCAGCCTGCAGAACAAGCCTCGTTCAGCATGATGTGCTCAATGACGCCGTCTTTGACCTGTAGACACTTCATGTCCTGGCCGCCAATATCAAGAATGAAATCAACGTCTGGGACAAATGCCTTAGCGCCACGCAGGTGAGCAACGGTCTCAATCTCGCCCGAGTCTGCACGCAGAGCCTCAATCAGGATACCCTCACCATAACCGGTGGTAGTGACATGGCCAATGATGCAGTCGGAAGGCATCTCGTCGTAGATGGAGTCCATGATTTTGCGAGCGGTACCCAGGATATCGCCGTTGTTATTGTCGTACCAGGTGTAAAGCAGCTCGCCCTTCTCGCCAACAACAGCAGCCTTCATAGTGGTAGAGCCTGCGTCGATGCCGATGAACACGCGTCCGTGGTAGTCGGCCAGCTGGCCCTTGGGGACTACCTCTTGATCGTGGCGGGCCTTGAAGTCATCAAAGTCCTGCTGAGTGGCAAAGAGTGGGTCCAGACGAGCAACCTCGGAGCCCTGGATGTCCTTGAGGTTGTCCAGTGCCTCCATGACCTGCGTAAAGGTGATTGGTCGGTCGGACTCGCCCGCCAGAGCAGCGCCCGTTGCAACAAAGAGGTGGGCGTTCTTTGGCAAGACGATGTGCTCGTCGTCCAGGTTAAGCGTGATGTAGAAGCGACGGCGCAGCTCAGAGAGGTACTGCAGTGGGCCGCCAAGAAACGCGACGTAGCCGCGGATAGGGTGGCCGCAGGCCAGGCCCGAGACGGTCTGGTTTGCAACAGCCTGGAAGATGGAAGCAGCGATGTCGGCAGGAGCGGCACCCTCGTTGAGCAGCGGCTGAACGTCGGACTTAGCAAAAACGCCGCAGCGAGATGCAATTGGGTAGATCTGCTTGACGTCTTTTGCCAGCTCGTTGAGGCCAGTTGCGTCGGTCTTAAGGAGAGACGCCATCTGGTCGATAAACGCACCGGTACCACCAGCGCAGGTACCGTTCATGCGCTGCTCGATGCCATTATCGAAGTAGATAATCTTTGCGTCCTCGCCGCCCAGCTCAATGGCAACGTCGGTCTGAGGGATCAGCGTCTCAACGGCGCGCTTGGAAGCGATGACCTCCTGGACAAACTCCAGGTCAAGCCATTGCGCCAAGAGCATTCCGCCGGAACCGGTGATTGCGGCGTACATGGGTGTCTCGCCAATGTGCTTTTGGGCTTTGACAAACAAGGAGCGCGCAGTTGCACGAACGTCGGTGTGGTGGCGCTCGTAGTTTGCGTAAACCAGCGTGCCGTCTTCGTCGATGACGGACAGCTTTACGGTTGTGGAACCAACGTCGATGCCCAGCATAAGGTGGGCCTGAGACAGGTCAAGTGGGACGTTTGGTGCCAGCTCGGCACCATTCTCTACCAGCTCAAACTTTGGACTAATCATTGTTTTCCTCTCCGAGAACAAGAGTTGCAAGCGCAAATCGCGGAACGTCTAGCTTGATTGGCTTGCCGTACAGATCGCCAGGTGCAACAAACATGAGGCCGGTCATAAGGCCTGCCATCTGCTCGTCGCTCTCGCGCATGCCGCCGATTAACCAGCGGATAAGGACGCCGACCTCGGCAGAAATTGCAAAGGTCAGATAGTAGTCAAAGAAGGGACCGAGTGCGCGCGGATCAAGATCGTGCAGGGCGCGCTGGGCGATAACCTCGTGTACCAGGTGCTTTAGCTTGTCCTGGAACGCAGGGTCGCCGCCGTTGCCCAGCAAGGGGCGCAGGTAGAAGCCGTGCTTGCGAATGCTTCGGAGCATCTCCGTAGCGCCGGGGCATGGCTTGTAGGAGTCAATGGCCTCCTTGAGCTCGGCAAGGTTCACGCGAGCGAGCTGCTCAACAGCAGGTCGCAGCTCTGCCAGCGCTTCCTTCTCAATGTGGAGCACCAGGTCAGGGATGTCTTTGTAGTGGGAGTAAAAGGTTCGGCGCGTGAGGCCGGCGCGCTCCGTCACGCCTGTGACAGTCACGGAGGTAAGGTCGCCGGTAGCGTCTATCTCTTCTGCCAGGGCTTTTCTGAGCGCCGCGCGAGTTCTGGCGGTGCGTCGATCAAGCTTGCAAGCTGAAAAAACAGCAGGTACAGACAATGTTTGCGTCATACGTTTCTGAAGCCTCTCCTGGTTACAGGTACGTACTGGGTGCGCGGACGCGTGTGAGCGGTGCGGGCCGCGAACCGCAGGTGTTGCGGCAGCACAACAACACCGTAGCACCCGACTTATTGCACATACTGAGTATTATTACACACCCTGTGCAATAACTGCAACCTCGAGAAGACCGATTTTCTCGCCAGATTTACTTTGATCACTAGGGTTCTATTTTGGCCTGCTAGCGCGCCTGATTTCTGCAAAGAATCTGTAACTTTTGCCTGATAACAGCAAAGAATCGGTAGATTTGCCTGATTTCATCAAAGAATCTGTGTCCCGAACACAGATTCTTCGCACTTTTTAGGCGGGGTTAAAGCGTGTCCGAGCTCACCCTTCCAGGGAGCCTGATGTTATCGTCATGTCTGAACAATTTGCCGGAAAAGTGCACCATATCTGAGCTATTTGCCGGTTTTTCTCATCATGTCTGAGTAAATTTACTCAGACATGATGCGGCTTTCAGGCTCAAAATTTAGGGCCACGTAGTCTATCTTTCACGCGCCTGATTTCATAAAAGATTCTGTAAATTTTGCCTAAAAAGGTAAAAGAAACTGTGGATTTGCCTGATTTTGTCAAAGAATCTGTATTCAAAATACAGATTCTTTGCACTTTTTAGGCGCGCATGCTGTTATGGCGCGCCTGGCGAGAAACCCCGTGCACTCCCAGCCGGCGCTTCGCGCGCTTGACCTGCAAGTTTGCCCGCACACGACGCTGTTGCCACACAAAAAACCGGTGCCCATCTGCGTGAACACCGGTTTAACCTGCATGTTATGTGGAGCTCCCAACTTGCACGCTCTCACCTGCATGTTATTTGGAGCTCGGAACCCTGCGCACCCTGCACCCGCGCGCCGCGGCTCGCACCCGCGGCCGCTACCTGCGCTTACGCGAAGCGCTCGACGCCGTCCTTGGAGACGCGTGCAAAGAACAGCGGTTCCAGCTCGGGAGCGCTCTCGCCAAAGACCAGAGCCTCACGGAAGATGCGCTCGCCCTCGTCAAGACGGCTTTCGTCGCCGGTCAGAAGCGTTGCAATAACATCGCCCTTCTCGACATAATCGCCGGTCTTGCGCTCAAGAATAATGCCAGCTGCTGGGTCAATTGGATCGCCCTTCTTCTCGCGGCCGGCGCCCAGAGCAACGGAGGAAATGCCCACCAGCTCAGCGTTCATGGAGGTGATATATCCGCTGGTCTCGGCCACAATATCGTGACGGAATGGCGCAGCTTCAAACTTGGTGGTGTCAAAGATGACCTCGTCGGTGCCACCCTGAGCCTTGACCATCTGTGCCAGCTTAGCCAAGCCCTCGCCGTTTGCAATCTGCTGACGAGCCAGCTTGCGGCAGTTCTCAACGCTTCCCTTACCTGCGAGGTTAAGCATGTTTGCAGCAAGCTCAACGCAAACGTCAGTCAAATCTTCAGGACCCTCACCCTTAAGCGTGGCCACTGCCTCAATAACCTCGAGGGAGTTGCCTACGTTTTTACCCAGAGGACGATCCATGCCGGTAATCAGCGCTGCGGTGGTGCGGCCAACGTGCTCGCCAATGGAAACCATAGCATCTGCCAGCTCAATTGCGGAGTCGACGTCCTTCATAAAGGCGCCGGAACCACACTTAACGTCCAGCAAAATGCAGTCGGAACCGGAAGCGATCTTCTTGCTCATGATGCTCGACGCAATCAGAGGCACCGAGTCAACCGTTGCAGTAACGTCGCGAAGCGCATAGAGCTTCTTATCAGCTGGGACAAGATTGCCCGTCTGACCTGCAACCGCAACGCCAATCTCGGAAACCTGCTTGAAGAAATCTGGCTCGGAAATCTCAATGGAAAGGCCTGGGATTGCCTCAAGTTTGTCCAGCGTACCGCCCGTGTGACCCAGGCCACGGCCGCTCATCTTGGCAACCTTTACGCCCAGAGATGCAACAAGCGGGCCAACAACCAGTGTGGTCTTGTCGCCAACGCCGCCGGTAGAGTGCTTGTCAACCTTGATACCAGGGATTGCCGAGAGGTCCATCATGTCGCCGGACTCAGCCATTGCCATGGTCAGGTGAGCCGTCTCATGCGCGGTCATACCCTTATAGAAAATGGCCATCGCAAGCGCGGAAGCCTGATAATCGGGAATATCCCCAGCTACATAGCCCGAGACAAAGTAATCAATCTCAGCGTCGGTGAGCTCGCCGCCGTCGCGCTTCTTCTCAATCACGTCGTACATGCGCATAGTTGAACCTCTTTCCGCTTTCGCGCTCGTTGCTGGCGCGTTAACTCTCTAGTAAAAGAGCCGGTAGCGAGAAACTCTACCGGCTCGCAATTTCATGCAACCTATCAGGTTATCTGCACCCGAAAGCGCAGGCTGCTTGATGCCGCAGCTTACTGGTTGCCTCCACCGTGCTCGCCGCACCCGCAAGCGCAACCGTGGTCGCCCGCGCCGTGCTCGTGACCACCATCGGCGCCTTTCACGGCGTCGTCGCCCGATGCGCCGGCAGGGCTGGACCCGCCCAGATCCTCGGGACCAAATCCCATAGGCAAAATGTCCTGGAGTAGATACTCGCGAGGAGCAGCATCTACCTTGCCCAGCACAATGCGGAATGTTGCAGGATCGCACCACTCGCGAATAACCTGCCTGCATACACCACAAGGAGTGCACCAAGCTGTTGGGGCTTCTCCCTCAGGACCGCCGACAACCGCAATGGCCACAAAATCCCTGCGACCCTCAAACACCGCGCGGAAAAACGCCGTGCGCTCAGCACAGTTGGAAGGCGTATACGCAGCGTTTTCTAGGTTGGCGCCGCCGTATACCGTGCCGTCGGAGCACAAAAGCGCAGCTCCAACAGCATAGTGAGAGTACGGCACATAGGCGTGGTTGCGCGCCTCAATAGCAAGTTGAACAAGAGCCTCGTTAGAAACGAGGCAGGAACCCTCTACCTCTGCCATTATGCACGACTTCCCTTGATGTATGGCACACCGTCTGCCTTAGGCGCAACGGACTTACCAACAAAGAGGACCAGCGTAATGATGGTGATGAAGTAAGGAAGCATTGCAATGATCTGGCTTGGAATTGGAGTTGCGCCGCCACCAAGAAGAATTGCAAGTGCCTGAGTAAAGCCAAAGAGCAGGCAAGCTGCATAGGTGTTCAAAGGCTTCCACTTACCAAAGATAACAGCTGCCAGTGCAATAAAACCCTGACCAGAAATAGCGGTCTGAGTGAACTGAGAAATAATTGCCAGCGTTACAGAAGCGCCGCCAAATCCTGCAAGAACACCAGAAACAATAACGCAGAGGTAGCGAGTCTTACGAACGCTAATGCCCAGCGTCTCGGATGCGTGTGGATGCTCGCCAACGGAGCGAATACGCAAGCCCCACTTGGTACGGTAAAGCACAAACCAGACGAGAAGGGCGGTCAAAAGTGCAAGTACCACGGTAATGTCTACGTTCAAGCTGGAATAAGGTGTGTCGTTAAAGGCACCCTCACCAAAGAGCTTTGGGAGTTTGGTGACTGCTGGAGACATTGCAGCGCCATCAAACAAAAGACGGCAGGCAAACAGCGCAATGCCAGGTGCCAGCAGGTTAATTGCAACACCAGAAACTGTCTGATCAGCGTTAAACGTAATAGATGCCATGGCGTGCAAAAGCGCAATAAGACCGCCTGCAATACCTGCACAAAGGAAGCCAATCCAAGGGTTTCCGGTGAGGTAGCTGCCCGCAACGCCTGCAAAAGCACCAACACCCATCATGCCCTCAATACCAATGTTGACAACACCGGAGCGCTCGGAGACAACGCCGCCCAGAGCACCAAAAATAAGAGGTGTCGAGTACATGAGGGTAACGGAAACAAGAAGAATCAGGTTAGTGAGCATTGTTTGCCTCCTCCTGAGAAGGGTCGGACGCATCACTCACTTGAGCAGCAAGCTTTGCCTCTTCTTCCTTAGCCTTCTGGGCACGCTTGTGATCAAGACGGTCGGCAAGCATTGGAATAACGCCACCCAGAGCCATAAAGAACACGATGGTACCAATAACAATGTTGATAATCTCGGAAGGTGCACCAACAGTCTGCTGAACAGTCTGGCCACCATAAAGAAGGCCTGCAAACAGGAAGGATGCAGGAATACATGCCACAGGATTGCAGTTGGCGATAAACGCAACGGACAGACCGTTAAAGCCGTTGTTCTCAAATGCTGCCAGTGTTGCAATACTGTGAGGAGCAATACCGGTGATGGTCAGAGCACCTGCAAGTCCGCAGAGTGCACCAGAAATAGCCATGCAAAGCGTAAGGTTTTTCTTAACGTTGATGCCGGTAAACTGTGCAGCGTCGCGGTTAAAACCAACAGCGCGCATCTCATAACCAACCTTGGTGCGCATAAGCAGCCAGCCAATAAAGATAGCGGCGATAATAGCAACAAAAATACCAATGTTTACATCGGTACGCATAATAGCGTCGCCAATAACAGGAATATTGCGAATTGCCTCAGCACCGTCCTCGGAATTCTTCATGCCATAGAACAGTGTGGTGTAGCCAGACTCGTTAATGGAGTATGAAGAAGTTGAATTTGGTTGGTGGAACTGTGGAAGAGAAACCACAAAGTTGCAGAGGTAAAGGCTAATCCAGTTAAACATAATGCTGGTAATAACCTCGTTGATGCCAAACTGAGCCTTAAGCCATCCAATAATGGCACCAATACCTGCGCCGCCTGCGGTACCAACCAAAACAACTACAGGAATCTGCAGCACAGGAGGAAGATCAAGACTGTAGCCAACAATGACGGCGAGGATGGTACCTACAATGTACTGACCCTCAGCGCCAATGTTAAAGAGGCCAACGCGGAATGCAAAAGCAACAGCAATACCCGTAAAGAGCAAAGGTGTTGCCTTAATAATGACGTTAGAAATGTATTTTGGCTTACCTACCATGCCGCCAATAAGAGCCTCAAACGAGCTGATAGGGTCATAACCTGCAACAACCAAAATAATAGAAGCAACCAAAAGGCCAACAAAAATAGCAACAATTGCTGACGTAATGGGCTTTCTCATTATCTTTGTAAGCGTACTCACTCGGCGTCACCTCCTGCCATCAGCAGGCCAGCCTGCTCTTCAGTGATAGTACCTTGGTCAAACTCGCCAACATTCTTGCCAGCGTAAATAATTGCCATCTTATCGGCAACGTCCATAATCTCGTCCAACTCAAAGGAAATCAGCAAAATTGCTGCTCCACGGTCCCTCTCGCGAATAAGCGCTTTGTGGACAAACTCAATAGCACCAACGTCAAGACCGCGAGTTGGCTGAATGGCAATGAGGACGTCTGGGTTGGAAGAAACCTCACGGGCAATAATAACTTTCTGCTGATTGCCGCCGGAAAGTCCCACTGCCTGATGATCTGCGCACTCTGCAGGACGAATATCAAACTCGTCAATCAGCTTCTGGGAGAATTCTTTTATCTTTGCCAGGTCAAGTGCAATACCCTTACCAAAGGTCTCCTCGTTGTGGCGCTCAAGCACCATGTTCTCGGCAACCGTAAAGGGCAGAACCAGACCCCAACGATGACGGTCTGAAGGAATAGTGGCAACTGCGTGGTCAATGACCGTTTTAGGGGTTGTGCCCTGAATCTCTTCACCTTTAACGGTAATGGTGCCCGACTCAGGTTTGACCAGCGCGTTTATGGCATCGGCAAGCTCTTTCTGACCGTTGCCGTCAATGCCTGCAAGACCAACAATCTCACCGGCACGAATATCCAAATTAAAGCCGTTTACCTGCTCAATGCCACGCTCATCCTTGACGTGGAGGTCCTTAATAGAAAGAACGACCTCGCCAGGAGTTGCTGGCTTCTTTTCTACATGCAGGTTAACGTTTCTACCCACCATAAGTGTTGCAAGCTCGGTCTCGGATGTCTTGGAGACATCAACGGTACTCATGTACTTACCGCGACGAATAATGGTGCACTCGTCAGCAGAAGACATAATCTCTTTAAGCTTGTGAGTAATAACAATAATGGTTTTACCTTTGCTTACCAGGTCATGCATGATCTGAATAAGCTTCTCAATTTCCTGCGGCGTAAGAACTGCCGTAGGCTCATCAAGAATCAGCGTATCTGCGCCGCGATACAGGGCCTTCAAAATCTCAACACGCTGCTGCATACCAACAGAAATGTCTTCAATCTTGGCGTCAGGGTCTACGTCAAAGCCGTATTCCTCAACAATTTCCAGGACCTTCTCGCGAGCTCGCTTTGGATCAAGGACGCCACCAGCCTTGGTGACCTCGTTGCCCAAAACAATATTTTCTGTAACAGTAAAGTTCTCGACCAGCATAAAGTGCTGGTGAACCATACCAATACCGTGAGCGATAGCATCGGTTGGGCCAGATATGGATACACGCTCTCCGTTGAGGTAAACCTCGCCCTCATCAGCAGAATACAGGCCATACAGTACGTTCATAAGCGTACTTTTACCTGCGCCGTTCTCTCCTAAAATGGCGTGGACAGTTTGCTTGCGCACGTTAAGGTCTACGGCGTCAAGAGCTTTAAACGATCCAAAAACTTTGGTAATGCCATGCATCTGAACAGCGTAATCCGAACTGACTTCCACGAGCCACCTCCTTTACACACTTGCGAGAGGTGAGGAGTGCCAAGAAGCACCCCTCACCAGCAAATCCAAACTCATCAACCTTTTGGGCCTGTCAGACGGCAAAACCATCTGGCGAGAAACCCTAAGGCTTAGAAACTAAGTCAGAGCTTAGCTCAAAGACTTGACGTACTTGTCCAGGTCGTCCTTGCTTGCAGGAGGAACAACGGAGCCAGCCTTGATCTTGTCGAGAAGGTCAGTAGCTGCCTTGTAGGTGTCCTCACCCATGAGGTGGTGATCCTCAGCAATTCCGACAGCGTCCTCGGAAGCGCCCAGGGAAACAGTAGTGCCACCCTTCTGGCCGTCCTTCAGGATCTTCTCGGAAATCTCAACGATAGCAACGTTAACGCGCTTAAGAGCAGAGGTCAGGACGTTCTCTGGAGCAAGATATGCCTGGTCACGATCAACGCCGATAGCAAGCTTATTTGCGTCCTTAGCTGCCTCAATAACGCCGGTTCCTACGCCGCCTGCAGCGTGGAAGACAACGTCGCAACCATCGGAGTACATGGAGTTAGCAATAGCCTTACCCTTTGCAGCATCGGAGAAGGACTCTGCGTACTGTGCAGAAACCTCAACGTTGGTGTTGTTCTCCTTGTTTGCAAAAGCAACGCCGCCGCGGTAACCATACTCAAACTGGTCGATAAGTGCGGAAGAAATGCCGCCAACAAAGCCAACCTTGCCAGTCTTTGTGGTGCGAGCAGCAATGTAGCCAACAACAAAGGAAGGCTCCTGAGCGCGGAACATAACGCCGGTGAAGTTGGCAACCTGAGACTCGTTGCCGTTGTCGATAATGGCAAACTGGGTGTTTGGATTGTCCTTAGCAGCCTTAAGGGTTGCGTCTGCCATAGCAAAGCCAACACCCCAAACAAGGTCGGACTCAGCGTCAACAGCCTTATCAAGGTTGGTTGCGTAGTCGGAATCCTGCTTGGACTCAAGGTAGCTGACATCCCAGCCGTTCTTGTCCTTGAGCTCGGTCATGCCCTCCCAAGCGGACTGGTTAAAGGACTGGTCGTTAACACCGCCAGTATCGGTAACCATGGTGAGCTTCTTTTTCTTCTCACCTGATGCCTTCTGGCCGCCATCGTCCTTCTTCTGGTTGCAGCCTGCAAGACCTGCGAGTGCTGCAAGTGCGCCAGCGCCGGTTGCGCCAGTCACAAAACTACGACGAGAAACGTTCTTGTTCATTCCGTGCTCTCCTTACCTCATGTGGCGGGAACGTCCAGCTTTTGCGCTGGATCTTTATGAGAAGTTGACCAAACTTCCCTAACTTAAGCGGAAAATCCGCATGGTTCCAAAACAAACAGCAATGGCAAGCTGCTGACCTGTGATGCTTTGTGCAACAAGCGCTTTAAGCAACAACAGAAAGAGCAACCTCCATCATCTGTGTGAAACTAGTCTGACGCTCTTCAGCAGTAAGTGCTTCTCCTGTAAGAGGCAAATCAGAGATAGTTAGCAGCGTAAGCGCATGCTTATGAGCGTGCATGGCGTTGAGATACAGGGCTGCCGACTCCATCTCAACGGCAAGAACATCCATGCTTGCCCATTTTGGAAGCGAGTTGTCTACGGTATAGAACACGTCGCTTGCCAGGATATTACCAACGCGAACGGGATAACCCAGCTTCTCTGCACCAGCAACAGCCTTGCTCAACAGGCCAAAGTCTGCGGTAGGTGCAATAGTTCCAGGCATTCCGTACTGTGATGGATAATTAGAATCAGTGCTGGAAGACATGCCAATAACAATGTCTCTGAGCTTTACCTCAGGAGCAAGGCCACCAGCGCTACCAATGCGGAGAATGTTATCAACTCCGTAGAAATTAAAGAGCTCGTAAGAATAAATGCCAATGGAAGGCATACCCATACCAGAACCCATAACGGAGACAGGCTGTCCCTTGTAGGTGCCGGTGTAGCCAAACATGTTGCGAACGGTGTTGAACTGCTCAACGTTCTCCAGGTACGTGTCTGCAAGAAGCTTAGCGCGCAGAGGATCGCCTGGCATGAGGACGGTCTTAGCAATCTGGCCCTCAACAGCAGCGTTATGGGGAGTTGGGGTAGTAGCCATTAGTTCTCCTTAAGAATCTCTGACAGGTGAGAAGTTCCAACACCAAGTTGCTCAACGCCAAAATAATCAAGGATTGTCTCAGCCATATCGGCAAATGTGGCGGTTGTACCAAGGTTGGTGTTTGGCTTGACCTTTGGACCCGTGATAAGCAGTGGCACGTACTCACGAGAGTGATCAGTAGATGGTGTTACCGGGTCACAGCCATGATCTGCGGTGATAATGAACAGGTCATCCTCACGAAGGCCCTCAATAATCTGAGGAATGCGCTCGTCAAAATAAGAAAGAGCGTTGGAGTATCCCACAGGATCGTTGCGGTGACCGTAAATCATATCGGTATCAACAAGGTTGGTGAAGCACAGACCGTTGAAGTCTTTGCTGGTAGCCTCAATAGTCTTCTGAATTCCGTCTGCATTGCAGGTAGTAAACTCAAACTCTGTCATGCCACGGTGAGCAAAGATGTCATAAATCTTGCCAATAGAAAGAACGTCAAAGCCGTTCTCTTTAAGGCGATCAAGCATAGTTGGACCTGTTGGCTCAAGCGAGAAGTCATGACGGCGAGAAGTGCGCTGGTATGGCCACTCTCCCTCAAAAGGACGAGCAATAACACGAGCAACACCGTGCTCACCCTGCAGAATCTCGCGCGCAATGCGGCAATACTCATAGAGTTTCTCGGGACTTACCACGTCCTCATGAGCAGCAATCTGGAAAACAGAATCTGCTGAGGTATAGACAATCAGATCACCAGTCTCTACGTGCTCTTTACCAAAGTCTCTAATAACATCGGTTCCGGAGTAAGGCTTGTTGCAGAGAACCTTACGGCCCGTCTTCTGCTCAAACTCCTCAATGACCTCCTGTGGAAAACCATCAGGATAGGTTGGGAACTTCTTTGGAGAAATGACGCCTGCCATCTCCCAGTGACCAACCGTAGTGTCTTTACCAGCGGATTTCTCCTGCATGCGAGCGTATGCGCCCTCAGGAGACTCAATTGGCTTCAGATCAACGTCATACACGGTATCAAGCGCGCCATCAATATTAAGAAGGCCCAGCTTTGTCATATTTGGGATATTAAGAACGCCACTTGTTGCGCAGGCACAAAGGGTATTGCTACCCTCGTCTCCGTATGCCGCTGCATCAGGCTCTTCGCCGATGCCAAAACTATCAAGAACAACTACAAAAACACGTTTAGGCATGCTACCTCCTAAAACGCCCGAAATAAGCATTTGCGCACGATACATGCGCAAGCTAACTTATGTGGACGAGTCATTACTATTCATTAAATATATTATTACAGTTGCATAACGCCGACGCCCAATTTAGAGAGATTTTCACGATACAACCGTTTGCAGATACTAAAATTCTGTAAACGGTACGCAGCAAATGCTTAGAAAAATCAAGCAGGTAAAACCAATGTGGCGAGAAAATCTTTGACCTCACCAGGGAAAAATTTAATGAATTCATTCTTTACAGACTCTAGCTGCTGTCTTATCGTTGTCCAAAGTAAGATTTAAGCACTAGCTTAAATAAGATAAGCACCTGTTTAGAAGTTTTATATAAGCACCTGTTTAGTCGGATTCTATTTTTGCTGCTAGGAGGCCTGATGCTCACCAATCGAGAACAGATGATTTTCAACTGGATTAAAGAGCAGCCTTCCATTACTCAGAAGGAAATTGCAGAGCGTGCAGGTATCTCGCGTTCTTCTGTTTCGGTTCACATTTCCAACCTTACCGCAAAGGGCGCAATTTTGGGCCGCCGCTACATTTTGAGCGAGCGCCCCTACTTTATTGTGATTGGCGCTGCCAACATGGATATTGCTGGCCGCCCAGACACTTCCCTTGTGGCGGGAGATTCAAATCCCGGCAAGGTTACCATGTCTTTTGGTGGCGTTGGCAGAAATGTTGCCCACAACCTGGCCCTTCTCGACAGCGACGTTCGTCTGCTCACCGCTTTTGGCGAGGACTATCGTGCGCGCGAGCTCAAAGAGGGCTGCCTGGACTGCGGTATTGACATCGACGCTTCTATTACCGTGCCGGGTGCTTCCACTTCTACCTACCTCTTCATCATGGACGAGCACGGTGAGATGCAGGAAGCCATCAATGACATGCAGATTTACGAGTATGTCACTCCTGATCGCATCGAGGAGCGCTTGGATGTTATCCAGCACGCCGCAGCTTGTGTGATTGATACCAACCTGCCTCAGCAGACCATCGAGTTCATTGCCAAGAACGTGACCTGCCCCATCTTCTGCGATCCCGTTTCTTCCATCAAAGCACAGAAGCTCAAGAAGGTTCTAGGCAAGATTCACACACTCAAGCCAAATCGCCTTGAGGCTGAGATGCTCTCGGGCATCAAGATTACCGATGACGCTTCCCTTGAAGCCGCGGCTCACGAGCTACTTGCAACAGGACTGAAGCGCGTGTTTATCTCCCTTGGCGAGAAGGGCCTTCTCTGTGCTGATCACGAGAAGACCGTCCGCTTGCCACTGCTTCCTGCAAAGCTGGTCAACATGACAGGCGCGGGAGATGCCATGATGGCGGGTATTACCTGGGCGTACGCTCAGGGCATGACGCTTGAGCAAACTGGCCTGGTAGGCATGGCTGCTTCCAGCATGGCCATTGAGGGTGAGGACACCATCAACGGTGAGCTCAACGTTGAAGAGGTTATCAAGCGCGCAGGTCTTTAGCGCGTCTGCACGGCACAGCGCGTCTGCGCAGCACAGCGCGTCTGCGCGGCACGCCTGCGCAGCACAGCGCGTCTGCACGGCACTACTTTCGGTTCCATTAGTCGTTTACGATTGGAGTATATATGTCTAACCTGAAGGATTTTCTCGTTGTATCTGACGAGGTCAAAGAGGCTCTTGAGCAGAACAAGCCTGTTGTAGCTCTGGAGTCCACCATCATTTCTCACGGTATGCCTTACCCACAGAACGTTGAGACCGCTCTGAAGGTTGAGCAGATTATCCGCGACAACGGTGCAATTCCTGCAACTATCGCAATTATTAACGGCCAGATGCGTGCCGGCCTTTCCGCTGACGAGATTGATTACCTGGGCAAGAAGGGCCGCGAGGTTGCTAAGGTCAGCCGCCGCGACCTCCCTGTTATCATCGCTGAGAAGAAGGACGGCGCAACTACCGTCACTACTACCATGATGATTGCTCACATGGCAGGCATCGACGTCTTTGCAACCGGCGGCATTGGTGGCGTTCACCGTGGCGCTGAGACCACCATGGACATCTCCGCTGACCTCGAGGAGCTTGCACAGACTCCTGTTATGGTCATTTGCGCTGGCGCAAAGTCCATTCTTGACCTTGGCCTTACCCTTGAGTACCTGGAGACCAAGGGCGTTCCTGTACTTGGTTACCAGACCGAAGAGCTTCCTGCGTTCTACACCCGCAAGAGCGGCTTTAGCGTTGACTACCGCGTTGACTCCCCTGCTGAGCTGGCAGAGATCTTTACTACCCAGCAGCAGATTGGCATGAACAGCGGTCTTCTGGTTACCAACCCAATTCCTGAGCAGTATGCAATGGATAAGGACACTATTGACGCAGCTATCGAGAAGGCCCTTGCAGAGGCAGAGGCTAACGGTATCCACGGCAAGGAGTCCACACCATTCTTACTGGCAAAGGTTGCTGAGATTACCGGCAACAACTCCCTTGAGTCCAACATTCAGCTGGTCTTCAACAACGTTGCTCTTGGCGCAAAGGTTGCTGCAGAGGTTTGCAACCGCAAGTAAGTGCTCGCACGCGCTGCGTAAGCACCACGTAAGTACACGTGCGAACGCCGCGTAAGCATCGCATTTCTTTTGGCCCCTACGTCGTTTGACGTGGGGGCTTTTTCTGTCTTGCAGCAGCTTTGGTAGGTTCTGCTGAAGAATCGACATGTTCCTAATCAAGATAGCCAGGAAGCTAGGTGGTTGCACCGCTTGATATACATTTCTATGCATAAACTTCATCTAATATGCTTAAACATGAATAGACTTATATAAGAAATTTAACTATAGGTAAATTCCGCACCTAAGGAACACACTTAAGTCAGATATTCTGCTCAATTGCGGGCATATTACACACCTAATAAAGATAATCCGCATGATTGAGGTATTTTCAGCGTCATGTATACGTCTTTTTAACAGATTATCTGACTTAGGTGTGTTTTGAACTGCCTCCTATTTTTTCGTGTCCAAGAAATGGGAGGCAGTTCATTTGACGTGGGGGCTTTTTCTATCTTGCGGCAGCTTGACCGTGGGCTGACCGCTGGTTGGCCACTGGTTGGCCGCAACCTAATCGCAACCTAATCGCAGCCCAATACCGTTCAAGAAAATTATCTCAAAAAGTGGACAAAAGTCCTTATTTTTATTTTAGGGAGCAGGTACAATTACTCAAACTTAAGCCAAAACTGTCCTGTAATGAGGACTTACGAAGCAAGAACAGCGAGGTCTCGTGTGAACGTTTTAACCTACCTTGACAGTCTTGACTCCGACGTTCGCAAGAAGATCATCAAATGGGCTTCTCGCGTTCCCGCTAATCGTCTTTCTCATTGTAGGCAGATTCGTCTTAATTCCGGACAGACCCTTGTCCACATGCTGGACCGCGTTGATAACGTGTACATTCTGTGCCGCGGTACCGTGCGCACCACATCGCATAATTCCGCAGGTAGCACGTATGTTATTGACGAGTATCGTGCGCCCGTTGCTTTTGGCGAGATGGAAGTTATTAGCGAGAGCCCGTTTTACCTGGGCTCGCTCACCGCAACTTCAGGCTGCGAGTTTATTTCGGTTCCACGCGAGGACTACCTGCAGTGGATTCGTTCGGACCCTGAGGCACTTCTCACCCGCTCACGCTGGATTATCAAGAATCTAACACGTCAGTCTGGCTACGAGCGCAGCTTGCTGACCTGGAGCGGAACCAAGCGCCTGATGTACATGCTGAGCGAGCTGACGCGCGATCAGATTCACCGCGGCGTTGTTGAGTGGCCGTTTACGGTGCGTCTGACCAGGCAAGAGTTGGCAGACAAGATTGGTACCAGCACAAAAACTGTTGCCCGCGGCATCGACGAGCTTAAGGAGAGGGGCATGGTTTCTGTTCAGCACGGCAAGATTGTCATTACCGAGAGACAGTTCCAGCGCCTCGACGACGCAATGAAACACGAGGGAGAATCCCACCTTCTGGACTAACCTCTGTACCTGGCACAACGCTTGGGCAAGACCGTTCTTCTCGCCCCAGGCAGCGCGCCGCGCAACGCGGTGCACCATAACTTGGAACGACCGACGTACCCGTCGCAATCACAAACCTGTTTTTGCAGGATAAACGTAAGGAGCACTAATGAGCGAGTTCATGGACATCATCACTTCCGACAACCTCTCGTACAAGCAGAAGGTTCTGCACCTGGCTCAGGCTGCCGAGAACTCCGAGCATCCTATCAAGACGACCGCTGAGTTTGATCGTCTTTTTGCAGCTCACGCGCTTGACGACATGTGTGAGGGCAACGCTCCTTACCGTCCTCGCTACATCTGCCCTGACTACCAGGTATTTGCTCAGAACGGTTCCGAGTTTTTGCGCTTTGACAAGCCAGAGACCCTTGATGACCTACTCTGGGGCCTTGCCGCTCTCTACGACAACGTTCCTTCTGTCACCAGCCGCCCTGTCTACGTTGGTCAGCTGGACAAGATCATTGACCCATTCCTGGAGGGCATGACTGACGCAGAGATTAAGCCTCGTCTGCGCCGCTTCCTGAACCACATCGACCGCACCGTTGCAAGTGGTTACTGCCATGCAAACATTGGTCCAGAGGACACTCGCGCAGGTAGACTGCTGCTTGAGGTTGACCGCGAGCTCATGAACGCCGTTCCAAACTTCACTCTCAAGTACGATCCAGAAATCACATCCGACGAGTTCATGCGCCTGGCAGTCAAGACCACCATGGTCTGCTCCAACCCTGCTTTTGCTAACCACCGCATCCACAAAGAGACCTACCCTGGCGAGTACACCGTCGTAAGCTGCTACAACGTCCTTCCTATGGGCGGTGGCGCTTACACTTTGAGCCGCGTGCTGCTCCCTGGCCTCGCAAAGCTTGCAACCAACGTTGACGACTTCATGAACAACCTGCTGCCAACCGCAACTGGCGAGGTTCTGAACTTCATGAACGAGCGCGTCCGCTTTATTGTTGAGGATTCCAACTTCTTTGAGACCAGCTTCCTGGCTCAGGAAGGCCTCATTTCTCGCGAGCGCTTCTGCGGTATGTTTGGAGTTGCCGGCATGAGCGAGTGCGTCGCTGAGCTGCTACACCTTGACAGCAACCGTACCTACGGCAAGGACGACGAGGCCAACGAGCTGGCTGATCAGATCATGGTCAAGATTGCCGACCAGGTCAACAGCTTTGACGCCGTCTACTCCGAGGTCTTTGGCGGCCGCTTCACCCTGCACGCACAGGCTGGCTTCTCCGACCAGCAGGGCGTTACCCCAGGTGTCCGCATCAAGGTTGGCGACGAGCCTGCAAATCTCTACGACCACATTCGCCACAGTGCACGCATGCACCGCTTCTTCAACAGCGGTGTCTCCGACATCTTCCCAGCTGAGCCTACTGCTGAGCGCAACCCTGACGCTGTCGTTGACGTGGTCAAGGCCGCATTCTCCATCGACGACAAGTATCTCTCGTTCTACAGTTCCGAGGGCGACCTGGTCCGCATCACCGGCTTCCTGGCTAAGCGCTCTGAGATGAAGAAGTTCCAGTCCGGCGACGTTGTTCTTCAGGACACCGCTCACGACGGCCTGGGCAACTTCACCGCCAACCACCTTGGCGAGCGCAAGGTTCGCATGAGCAACTAGCGAGAAGAGCTGCGCAATCGTGACCTGCACTGCAACAGAAACAACTTTGGGAGCAACACGCGGCGAAGCGGCGCGTCCCGCAACCGCAAGCGTCCCAGCAACCAATTCAGGAGCAGCACATCCAACTGGGTGTGTTGCTCCTGTCAACAAGATTATTCCCTTCTCGCTGGTAGATGGCCCAGGAAGCCGAACCGCTATCTTCCTCCAAGGCTGCAACATTCGCTGCGCCTACTGCCACAACCCTGAGACCCAGGTAGAGTGCATCTCCTGCCAGGCATGCGTCAAACCATGCCCAGCTCACGCCCTGTCCGTGACTGACGGCAAGGTTGTGTGGGACAACTCCATTTGCATCAACTGCGACAACTGCATCAAGGTGTGCCAGCACAAGTCCACTCCGAAGATTGAGCTGCTCAGCGCCCGAGAAGTGGCCGATCGCTGCATTTCCAACATGCCGTTCATCCGCGGAATCACCACCTCAGGCGGCGAATGCATGCTCCGTCCCGACTTCCTCTACGAGCTTTTCACCTACTGCAACGCAGCTGGTCTGAACTGCCTCATCGACTCAAACGGCACCATCGACTTCACCGAGTACCGCGACTTGCTGGATCTCTCAAGCGGCGTCATGCTTGACGTTAAGGCTTGGGATGATCAGTGGTTTGAGCACCTGACCGGCGAAAATGGCGTTACGGTCCGCAAAAACCTTGCGTTTTTGGCCGAGCAAAACAAGCTGGAAGAGGTCCGCGTCATCGTGACCGAGGGCTGGAACGACGCCGAAGCCGCAGTTGATGGCATTGCCTCAACACTTGGCGAGAAGGTCGGTCAAACGCGCATTCGCCTCATGAAGTTCAGGCACTTTGGCGTCCGCGGTCCAATGGAAAACTCCCCTTCTCCAAGCGATGAGCGTATGCAGGCAATTGAGCTACAAGCCCGCAACCTGGGCTTTGGCGAGGTTGTCGTCAGCTAGCAAGCCCGGCGACCGCGCGGTACGGCGTGCAAGCCACGATGCTCCAGCAGCGCACGGTGCGGACCACGACTCACACGGGTTTCTCGCCACCCCACTATTCCACAACAAAGAACGACCTCGCAGCACATGCCACGAGGTCGTTTTCATTTACTTATCAACGGAGGGTCGGTCCGGCAAACTCCAGCTCAGCGAGTTACTCGGTGACGATAGCGATTCCACTGGAGCAGCCCAGGCGATCAGCGCCAGCCGCAATCATTGCCTCAGCGTCAGCCTTATTGTGGATGCCACCAGCAGCCTTGACCTTGCAAGTGTCGCCGACAGTCTGCTTCATCAGAGCGACGTCGTGAACAGTTGCGCCGCCGGTGCTAAAGCCAGTACTTGTCTTGACAAACGCAGCTCCGGCAGCCATGCAATCCTTGCAAGCACGAACGATCTGCTCGTCATCAAGCAGGCAGCACTCCAGGATTACCTTAACGGGCACGGAGCCGGCAGCCTCGACAACAGCCTTGATATCAGCGATAACGTAGTCGTCGTCTTCCGCGACCAGGTGGCCACCGTTGATGACCATGTCAATCTCGGTGGTACCGTCGGCAACGCTCTGCTTGGCCTCGGCAACCTTAGCTGCAGTTGAAGCGGCGCCCAGAGGGAAACCGATGCAGGAAGTAATGCCAACTCCAGAGCCCTCGAGCTCGGCGTGAGCCAGGGAAACCCAGCAAGAATTGAT
>CAJZJP010000006.1:0-20356 GCA_916050095.1 uncultured Atopobium sp. | reverse complement strand
AGGTCAGGCCACCGTAAATTGCAGGAGCAACGTTATCGGGATGGCCCTCAAAATGACAGGCAAAGTCGAGGGCACGTTCAGGATCCCAGCCACTGTGAGACTCGGTCATCGCAGCTGCAATACCAGCAATTACGCAGGTAGAGCTTGAACCTAGGCCGCCAGAAAGCGGAATAGGGGAGTCGATAGTGATGTGCTTAGGAGTAGGTTCTTCGCCCAGCTTTTCGCAGGCTCGAACATAAGATGTCCATACAAGGTTGTCGTCGTTCCTGAACTGCTCGGGACAGCCGTCAATGATGAGCGTAGGAGATTCCCTAAACGTAATTTTTGCGCGCAGGTTAAACGCAAGACCCAGCGTATCGTAGCCGACGCCAATGTTTGCAGAGGTAGCAGGTACAGATACGGTCAAGATGGTGTTGTCGAGCATGTAGAACCTGCTTTCTCAGAGTCTAACAAGCAAAAATACGCCCGCATGCTTCGGAAACGTATGAAGCAAGCTGTTCCTTCTCGCGAACGTCAGTATGAATGATAACGTTATCATTCAGCGATGAAAGCTGAATTGGCGGAATAGTGCCCGTGATTTCGGTGAGCGTATGCATGCATGCAAAGTCATCCAGGCCAGCGGTCGAGTGGCCCAGCGCGGCAAGCACGTCGGACGAGAACTTATACGGGCTAGCAGTAGACAGACAAACGCGCACGTTACCCGCCTGGCGAGAAACCCTGTCAAGCACGTGCTTTGCGACGGCTGTGTGAGGATCAATCAGCACACGACAATTCTCCCAGGTAGAACGGATAGTCTCACGCGTCTTGTCGTCGGTGGCAAAGCCAGCATCAAAGGTTTCGCGGATGGTGTCCATCACCTGAGCAGGTACCGTGTAGATACCCTTGGTTACCAGCTGGTTCATCAGATAGCTGACAAGCTCAGTGTCTTTGCCGGACGCAAGATAGAGGAGTCGTTCAAGGTTTGATGAAACCAGAATGTCCATCGACGGAGAGATAGTCTTTTCAAATGCACGCCTGCGATCATAGACGCCTGTTTCCAAGAAATCAGTCAGCACCTTATTGCTGTTAGAAGCCACAATGAGGCGCTCAACAGGAAGTCCCATCTCTTTTGCAAAGTAACCTGCGAGGACGTCGCCAAAGTTGCCGGTTGGCACGCAGAAAGTAACTTTTTGACCCTGAGTGATGGCACCCTTGGCAACAAGCTGGGCATATGCGTCAAAGTAGTAGGTTACCTGTGGGGCTAAACGACCAATATTGATGGAGTTTGCGCTGGAAAGTACTGTGTCCTTACCGGCCAACTCATGTGCCAATTCCTTGTTAGCAAAGATTGCTTTAGCTGCGTTTTGAGCGTCGTCGAAGTTTCCCTTAACTGCGCAAACAGCTACGTTAGAACCTTTTTGAGTCACCATCTGCAGGCGTTGAATATCAGAAACCTTGCCTTCAGGGTAAAAGACGGTGATGCCCATGCCAGGTACGTCTTTGAAGCCCTCAAGCGCAGCTTTGCCAGTGTCGCCAGAAGTTGCGGTCACAATCATGATGCTCTTGCCGGAGGTGGCAGCCACGCCCGCAGCACCCTTAGCGTCGACAGCGCCAGCTACGTCCGCGTCCTCGCGAGCAACACTCATCAGGCGGGGGAGCATCTGAAGCGCAACGTCTTTGAAAGCCGACGTTGGACCATGGAAGAGCTCAAGCAGCCAGTCTTCTCCGATAGCAGAAACAGGCGTGATAGCCTGGGTGTCCCACTGAGAGCCATACGCGCCCTCAATACAGCGAGTCAGCTCTTCAGCAGAGTAGTCGTCCAGCAGAGCAGAAAGCACATCAAAAGCAGTAGCTTTAAAGCCCTGAGAACAAACCTTTGCAAGATCGAGGGGTTTCTCGCCAATTGAATCTTGGATATAAAGGCCGCCGTCGGGAGCAATTCCCTGCAAAATGGCTTGTTTAGCCAAAACGGTATGGTCAGAGCTTCTTGTGCTGTGATATGCGACGGCCATGAAACCACCAATCTTTAGAACGTGTCGCGTGTTGCGCGTCTCGCGTGTTGTGCGCGTGCAAATTGCGCGTCTCGCGTGTTGCGTTTCTATTATTTTAACAGTGAGAAGTAAATGTCGCTTGTAACATAGAATTGTTCATAGCATTATGAAGACGAGAAAAACTGTCGATTAGATTCTGTCTAGGTTTTTGGTAGTTTTTGTCTATGAGATTGTTATCAGTGCAGTCACCTTTGCGTGCGGTTATCCTTGCTCTGCAATTAGCCTTGCAGGCAATCGGTTTTCTCGCAAAATGACTGATAGATTTGGAGTTATATGCAAAACGTTGCCCTACTTGGATTTGGAACGGTTGGTGCTTCAGTTGCGCGCATTCTTGATGAGCGCGTTTCTGACGTTAACCTGACGTCCATCTTGGTTAGAGCTGGTAAAGAGCACGTTGACCCTCGGGCAACATCTGATTTTGATGCGCTCTTGTCTGACCCTGCGCTCGATACCGTTGTTGAGTGCATGGGTGGCCTCACGCCAGCCTATGAGTACATCAAAGCTGCGCTGACTGCTAAGAAAAATGTAGTCACCTCAAATAAAGCCGTGGTATCTGCTCATTTTGAGGAGTTTATGACACTTGCCGCTGAAGCGGGCGTCAACTTTAAGATTGAAGCATGCGTGTGCGGTGGCATTCCTTGGATAGCAGGAATTCAGAAAGTTCGTCGTATTGACGAGATTTCTGCGTTCTGGGGAATCATGAATGGAACAACTAACTACATTGTCTATTCCATGCTCAAAGACGGAACGGACTTTGCTGAGGTTCTGAGCAAGGCTCAGGAGCTGGGTTACGCCGAGCGAGACCCGTCAAGCGATATCGACGGCGTTGATGTTCGCTCTAAGACTATGATTTCTGCATCTATTGCCTTCGACGTAATCTGCACAGACCAGATTCCTATGTCTGGTATCAGAAACTTAACTAAGCGCGATCTTGCCATGTTTGGCAGTCACGATATGACAATCAAACTCTTTGGTCGTGGTGTTTCTGACGGTTCATCGTATGCGGTAGCTGTTGAGCCAGTTGCGGTTTCGCTCTCAACCATAGAGGCCAACGTTCCAACCAACTTTAACGTTGCAACTGCCGTGGGAAATACCATTGGCGAGCTCAAGTTTTATGGACAAGGCGCTGGTGGCGACCCAACGGCAAACGCCGTCGTGCAGGATATTATTGACTGTGCCGCGGCTCCTGCTGGGGGCCAGCAGACCTTCTCGGCAGGTCTTTCGTATAATCCAGAGCTGCTTGTTTCCGACTATGTGTTTAGGACGCAGGCCGATATTCCAGGCGGTACGTTCTGGGAGCCAGGTGCTCAGTTGGTTAAAAATCTAAGTGCCGAGAAGGCCCGTGATCTTCTTACCAGCGCACTCTCGCAAGACCCTACAACCTTTATGGCTGCACTTGAAAAGAGGAATTAGAAATGATCAAAATTGCAAAATTTGGCGGCTCAAGTGTTGCTTCTGCAGAGCAGTTCAAAAAAGTTAAAGCTATTGTTGAGGCTGACCCTGATAGACGCTTTATTGTCTCGTCTGCAGCAGGAAAGCGCCATTCAACTGACAACAAGATTACCGACCTTCTGCTGCTGGTAAATGCCCACATTGAGTATCACGTTGACTGCACCTCTCTACTTGCAGACATCGAGGCTCGTTTTGTGGAGATTGCTGATGAGCTGGGAGTTGCATGGCCTGTCGCCGAGGAGTTTGAGAAGTTTGCTACAAACATCAAGTCCTTCTCGCCAGAGTATGTAGTAAGTAGGGGCGAGTGGTTTACCTGCCAGATTCTTGCCGAGTACCTTGGCCTGCCCTTTGTTGATGCTGCTGACGTTATGCTGTTCCATCATGACGGCACCATTGATATGGAGCGCACTGCTTCTAGGCTTAAAGAAGTTGTTGCTCGCAGCGGCTCGTTTGTGCTGCCTGGCTTCTATGGCGCTACCGTTGACGGCGCAATTAAGCTGTTCCAGCGTGGTGGTGGCGATATTACCGGCGCTATTGTTGCTCGCTGCTTAGACGCAGATTTGTACGAGAACTGGACTGACGTTTCCGGCTTCCTGTCTGCTGATCCTCGCATTGTTCAGAATCCACGCGCTATTGGCCGTATTACCTTTGACGAGATGCGCGAGCTTTCTTACATGGGCGCTTCCGTTCTTCAGGAGGAGGCAATTTTCCCTGTTCGTGAGGCAAATATTCCAATCCAGATTAAGAACACCAACCGTCCAGAAGACACGGGCACGGTTATCCGCGAGACCGCAGAGGGTGATGTTAGCGAGCACCTTATCACCGGTATTGCAGGCAAGAAAGACTTCTTGGCTATTCACGTTAAGAAGGCTCACATGTCCAACGAGGTTGGCGTCATCAGCCGCGCTCTCAATATTGTTGAGCGCTACGGGGTCTCTGTGGAGCACATCCCAACAGGCGTTGATTCGTTTGGTATTGTGGTAAATGCCTCCGACGTAAAGGATACGGTTTATTCCATCATCAGCGATATTCGTCGCGAGATTGAGCCTGATGATATTACGATGGTAGACCGTCTAGCTCTTGTTTCTGTGGTTGGTCGCAATATGTCTAGGCGTTCTGGTACCTCTGGTAAGATCTTTGGCGCGCTGGGCAATGCGGGCGTCAACATTCGCATGATTACGCAGAGCTCGGAAGAGATTAGTATTATTGTGGGCGTCGATAATGCCGACTTTGATCGCACAATTGGCGTCATTTATAACGGATTTGTTCGTGACGAAATGGTTTCGAGGTAACTATGGCTTTTGATCCAAACGGTAGGGTTGTTGCAATTCTTGGTGCTACCGGCGTTGTTGGTGCCCAGATGATGCAGTGCCTTGAAGAGCGTAATTTTCCTATCAAGGAGCTGGTGCTTCTGGCATCCGCTCGAAGCGCTGGTAAAACTATCGAATTTGCTGGCCAGCAGATTGTAATTCGCGAAGCAACACCAGAGGCTTTTGAGGGTGTAGATATTGTCCTTGGCGCAGCTGGCGACGAGCAGGCAAAAGAGCTGCTCCCTGAAGCAGTTAAGCGTGGATGCGTCTGCGTTGACAACTCCCATGCATTTAGAATGGACCCAAACGTTCCGCTGGTAATCCCAGAGATTAACGCTGAGGATATCAAGAACCATAACGGCATCATCTCTAATCCAAACTGTGCAACCATTATTGGCCTGGTGCCTCTGTATCCTCTGCATAAGGCAGCAGGTGCAAAGCGTATTATTGCATCAACCTATCAGGCTGCATCAGGCGCTGGCCTCCCTGGTCTCACCAGCCTGAAGAATCAGATGGCTGACGTTGTTGCAGGTAGGGAAGTAACCGAGACCGCTCCTTTTGCATACCAGCTGGCAGTTAACCTGATTCCACAGATTGGCGGCTTTGATGAGGTTGGCTATACCTCTGAGGAAATGAAGATGCAAAATGAGGGTCGCAAGATCATGCACCTTCCTGAGCTGCGCGTTAACTGCACCTGTGTTCGAGTTCCAACGATGCGCTCACACTCTGAGTCCATCACTGTTGAGTTTGAGCACCCTTTGGGTCCAGATGAGGCTCGCGCAATTCTTGAGGATGCTCCAGGCATCAAGGTTGTGGATAACCCAGCAGAGCTTCAGTACCCAATGCCTCTTGATACTTCTGACCAGGACCTTATCTATGTTGGTCGTATTCGCGAGGATCTTTCCGCTGATAAAGATACTAACGCACTTACGTTCTTCTGCTGTGGCGACCAGATCAGGAAGGGTGCCGCAACAAACGCTGTCCAGATTGCAGAATACCTGCTGTAATATCTGGCGTGCAGCCACGCTCACATCATTTTCGTTGACCAAGTACCCGTTCGATTCTATTTCGTGGAATCGAACGGGTATTTTTGTGCGTCCGAGTGAAATTTTTCAGCGATAGAGTGCCATTCGGCGGCAAAGTGGTAAAAAATGCGTTTAGTTGGGGTATACAGAAATGCTTAGGTTTTATGCAAGCCTTATACCAGCAATTTTGCGTGGACAAAATTGTGGAAATTAGTACAAAATTTCTGAGCTGGGTAAACGTAAGTGACAAAATTTCGAAGTCAAAAAATAAACCCCAACTAAACGGATTTTTTACCCAAAACAGCACCTCTAATTTGATACATCAATTTCTTGATTAGTTTTCATGCATATTGGCAAGTGTTTATGCAAAAATCACCTATCTAAATAGTTAAAACTTTTATTCGAACAGGTATTCCACTTTTACAGTAGCCATACAGTTTGGGTGCAAAAAGGGTGCGCTTGCGGTGTTGGCCTAACAAAAAAGGTAGACGGCAAGCCATCTACCTTGGGTTTTTGGTGCCTCCTGCGCGATTCGAACGCGCGACCTGCGGTTTAGAAGACCGACGCTCTATCCAGCTGAGCTAAGGAGACATATAGCGTCGTTCATTATAGCAATAAGGATTGCAAATACGTCGTGCCATCAAAGATTTTCTTATCAGAAGAACGACAAAGGAAAAGAAAAGTAGCTACACTAAAAGCAGCTACACTGATTACAGGCTTACGTGAATGGAGACACTATGTCTTACGATTTTGAATCACGCGTTGATCGTGCTGGTACTGGTTCTAGAAAATGGAACGTCATGTATGACGTTAATCCTGATGTAGCTCCTGGTATTCCACCTTTTTCTGTTGCTGATATGGAGTATCACACAGCCCCAGAGATTGTCGAGGGCCTCAAGGAATACGTCAACGACGCAATCCTTGGCTATTCCGTGCCAACCAATCAGATGAAGCAGGCTGTGTGCAAGTGGATGAAGACCCGCCACAACTGGGATGTAAAACCAGAGTGGCTGCTCAACTCTTCAGGCGTGGTGCCTGCGCTCTTTGCATCTGTTGCCGAGTTCACCCAGCCAGACGAGGGTGTCATCCTGTTTACTCCTGTCTACCATCCGTTCTACATGGCAGTTGAGGAGAATAACCGTGTGCTGGTAGAGTGCTCGCTTGTCCTGTCAGAGGGTCCTCACTACGACATTGACTTTGACCTGCTTGAGAAGCTTGCTGCAGAGCCAAAGAACACCATGGTCATCCTGTGCTCACCTCACAATCCAAGCGGTCGCGTGTGGACCAAAGAAGAGCTCACGCGCATCGCAGAGATTGCGGTTAAGCAAAACCTCATCGTTGTTGCTGACGAGATCCATCACGACCTCATCATGCCAGGCTCTACGCATACCGTCTTTGAAACAATTTCCGATGAAGTCGCAGCGCGTACCATTACCTGCACAAGCGCTTCAAAGAGTTTCAACCTGGCTGGCACGCAGTTCAGCAACATCATCGTGAGCAATCCAGAACTGCGTAGCCGCCTCGAGAAGCGCCTGGAGACCCGAGAGACCACCTCATGCAATCCAATCAGCTTCAAGGCCTGTGAGCTGGCTTATAGCAAGGGTGGGGCATGGCTGGACGCTTGCATCAAGGCTGTTGACGATAACCAGAAGTTGGTCCTGGACTTCTTCGCCACCAAGCACCCTCGGGTGAAGCTTGCACCAATCACGGGAACCTACCTCCAGTGGCTCGACTTCAGGGACCTTGGCCTTACTCCAGAAGAGCTCGACCATCTGTTGCAGTTTGAGGCCCAGATTTTCTTCACCGACGGAGTCTTCTTTGGCGAGGCTGCCCAGGGCTTCAAGCGTTGGAATTTGGCAGCCCCTCGTGTCGAGATTGAGGAAGCGCTGGATCGCCTGGATGCAGCACTTACGGCTCACGGTTTCTAGACACAGTCTGCGGCTTTAAGCGGACTGATTGCGGCCTCTGACACCGTACCACTGCCATACCACCATATACCAGCTCGTATAGCGCATGAAATCACCTGCGGAGAAGCTCGTTCTTCTCCGCATTTTGTTTGGCGAGAAACCCGTTGCACCGGCAGATTTCTAAGAAAATCAAAAAAGAGTTTGAAAAATCTGCGTTTCTCGCTTGCATCTTTTTCTGATTCTGTAATAATGATTTAGCTGCGTTTCATGAGGTGGCCAAATGGTGGGAGTAGCTCAGTTGGCAGAGCGACGGACTGTGGCTCCGTAGGTCGAGGGTTCGAGCCCCTTTTCCCACCCCATTCGAAACGTTACTTGGATCGTTAGCTCAGCTGGTAGAGCAGGGGACTCTTAATCCCAAGGTCCAGGGTTCGAACCCCTGACGATCCACCATTTGAATTTCAAACCCCGGCATACGTCGGGGTTTTTATTTTTTGTGAGTCGCTAGTTTCTAATTGTTTGTTGCGAGGGATTGCGTCATACTGAAGTCTCCATGATTTTATTGTAGTTCGGAGGACTCGCCGTGATTTACACAATGACGCTTAATCCCGCGCTCGACTATGTCATGCACCCAAACACATTGGACATGGGTTTTACCAACCGCTCGTCATCAGAAGAGCTGCACTGCGGTGGTAATGGTATTAACGTCTCTACGCTTCTCAATGAGCTTGATAAGGTCACCGTTGCTATGGGCATTGTCGGTGGCTTTACTGGTGAATACCTGCTGAGTGATCTTCAGCGTCAGGGTATTCCAAGTAACTTCGTCAAGCTGGATTCAGGCTTTACCCGCATTAATGTCAAGCTTAACGGCATTGTTATGACTATGGTCAACGGCAATGGTCCACGCATTCCGGAGAAAAAGGTTGATGAGCTGCTGGAGCGCATGGATGTTGTTGGCGCAGGTGACACCCTGGTTCTTACCGGTTCTATTCCAAGCTCGCTTCCAGAGGATATCTACACTCGCCTTATGGCTCAGCTTGCTGGTCGCGGTATTCAGTTTGTTGTTGACGCTCCTGGTCAGCTGCTTATGGAGGCTATTAAGGCTCAACCATTCCTGATCAAGCCTAACAACCACGAGGTTGGCCGTATCTTTGGTGCAAGTCCAGAGACTCCAGAAGAGTGCATTCCATTTGCAAAGAAGCTCCAGGACGGCGGCGCTCGCAACGTTATCGTCTCTTGCGGCGGTGCAGGTTCGCTGCTCCTGGACGAGTATGGTACTGAGCACATTGTCCCAACTGCAAAGATTCGCCTTGTTAACGCAACTGGCGCTGGTGACTCCATGGTTGCAGGCTTTTTGGCAAAGACCACCGCTGGCTATGATTACGACACTGCGCTTATCTACGCTTCTGCTTGCGGAACGGCAACTGCAGCAAGCCGAGGAATCGCAAAGCGCGCAACCATCGATCGTGTTGTCACTGCTCTCTACAAGAAGATGGGCCGAGAAATGCCTGCTTCTATCGCAGAAGAGATTCAGCTTGCTCGCCAGAAAGAGGAGAGCCGCGAGGGCAAGTCATCTTGGCTGGCAGATTCTGAGTAGTAATCGCAGCTAGAACACGTAGTTCTTTTGGCGAGAAACCCTCAGATGGTGCACTTTCGCCGCGCAAGAAATACATAACTTTTTTACTATCGTGAACGCACAAACACTTGGCAAGAAAGATTCTCTTGCCAAGTGTTTTTTATTGAAATTTATTTAACGATACTCACAACGTAACAGGTCAAAAAAATGTTACTCTGTAAAAAGACAGTTTTGTTTCTGCGACTATTGTCCAATGTGGATAGGCTTGCAGAACTAAATACACCGCTTCGCGGACAATGATTGGAGCAAGTATGTTTGAGGGAGTCAATGCGTCCAATGGAATCGGCATCGGTACTGCTCAGGTTGCCGTAGATCCAGATCTTACTTTTACTCCACACACTGTTGAAGATACAGCTGCAGAGAAGGCTCGTTACGCAGAGGCTGTAACTAAGTTCATCGCACAGACAAATGCGCAGATTGAGCGCATGACCAAGACGGTGGGCGAGGAAGCTGCTGCAATTATGGGTGCTCACATTGAGTTTGCTGAGGATGAGGGCATCAAAGAGGCTGTTAACGGCGCAATTGACGGTGGCACCTGCGTTGAGCAGGCTGTAAGTGACGCATACGACATGTACTACAACATGTTCCTTGGCATGGAGGATGAGCTCTTCCGTGAGCGCGCTGCAGACGTTGCTGACGTAAAGACCGGTCTTCTCGCTGACCTTCTTGGTAAAGAGGTTGTTGACCTCTCCACACTTCCAGAGAACTCCGTCATTGTCTGCCATGAGCTGACTCCTTCTATGACCGCAGACATCGATAAGGACCACGTTGCAGGTATTGTTACCGAGACTGGTGGTCGTACTTCTCACTCCGCAATTATTGCTCGTGCTCTTGAGATTCCTGCAGTTCTTTCTGTTCCTAACATCACTTCTGAGGTTGCAACTGGCAACGCTATTGTTGTCGACGGCACCAATGGCAAGGTTGTTGTTAATCCTTCTGAGGCTGAGCTTGCTGAGTACAAGACTCAAGCTGAGGCTTATGCTGCAGAGAAGGCCGCTCTTGAGGCTTATCGTGGCAAGGAGACCGTAACTGCTGACGGCATCAAGGTTCTGCTTGTTGCTAATATCGGCAACCCAGATGATGCTAACGGCGCAGTTGAAGCTGACGCTGAGGGCATTGGTCTTTTCCGCTCCGAGTTCCTGTTCATGGACGCAAAGGAGCTTCCAAGTGAGGAAGAGCAGTTTGCTGCTTACCAGAAGGTTGCTCTACGCATGAAGGATAAGCCTGTCATCATCCGCACTCTTGATGTTGGTGGCGATAAGGAGATTCCTTACCTCAACATGAAGGCTGAGGAGAACCCATTCATGGGCTTCCGCGCTATCCGTTACTGCCTCAACAATGCTGAGCAGTACAAGGTTCAGCTTCGCGCTCTTCTCCGCGCATCCGCATTTGGCGACATCAAGATTATGCTTCCTCTTGTTACTGCTGTTGACGAGGTCCGCCAGGCAAAGGCTCTTGTTGAGGAGTGCAAGCGTGAGCTTGACGCTGAGGGCGTAGCTTACAACAAGGATATTGAGGTTGGCACCATGATTGAGACCCCATCTGCATCTCTGATTGCAGATAAGCTGGCTCGTGAGTGCGACTTCTTCTCCATTGGCACCAACGACCTCATCGGTTACACCATGTGCGCTGACCGCGGCAATGATCGCGTTGCCTACCTCTACGAGGTCTACCAGCCATCCGTTCTTCGTTCCCTCAAGTTCCTCATCGGCGAGGGCAACAAGGAGAAGATCATGGTTGGTATGTGCGGCGAGGCAGCTGCAGATCCACTACTCATCCCAGTCCTTCTTTCTTTCGGTCTGGACGAGTTCTCCGTCTCTGCACCATCTGTTCTGCGCACCCGCAAGACCATTGCTGCTTGGACAAAGGCTGAGGCAGATGAACTGACTGCTCGCGTTATGGAGCTTGATACCGCAGCTGAGGTTAAGGCTCTGCTTGAGCGTGAAGCTCGCTAAGTTCTAGTCGTAAAGTCTTAGCTTACACGATACAAATTCAGGGGCATCTGCGCTGGCAGGTGCCCCTGTTTCTTTAATGCTAAACCTTTTGGCGAGAAGACCGGTCTTCTCGTAATGCGTGACCAACAAAGCTCGAGCCTCGAAATGCAACCTACGGCGCAGGAGTCGCTCTGTGCGCTAGGGAACAATCACGGAAAGTGCAGCGGGAATAACCTCAATAACAAACTGTTCTGCAAAAGGGAGCTCTTCTCCGTCTACCTGAATTGGGACAGGCTTGTGGAAAGTTACCACTGCTTGCTTGAGGTGACGCTCCTCAATGATGCGGGAGTTGACGTGTTTACCAGCCCTTGCCAGGCCAAACAGAGCCAGCAGGTGAGGAATGATAGGCACTTTAGTGTTGTAGCAGACGGTAAGAAGGCCATCGTCAGGCTGCGCATGCGGGCAGACCTTAAAGCCGCCACCATACGTAGGGCCAATCTGGAAGGCCATGATAAGCGCTTGAAGATCAATATCCTTCTCGCCATCAAACGAGACGGTGCAAGGGTAACCCTTGCTACCTGCAGCCATAAACTTGAGACCCGAGGTTAAGAAGAGCGCCTCGCCCTCGGTAGAAGAGTTGTTCGCGCGGCGTTTTGTGGTGTCGGCTGCAATTGCTGCATCAAGTCCAAACGACATGGTCTCCATGAAGTAGACGTCGTTGATGCGACCAATTTCTAGCTGCTTAACCTTGCCGCGAACAAGCTGAGCAAATGCGCCTTCGGGGTCGTTAATTTTCATGCCCAGAGTGCGTGCATAGTCGTTTCCCGAGCCCATAGGGATAATGCCAAGTGCTGGACGCACCTCTGGCGATAAGGTCATGAGGCCGTTGACCACCTCGTGGATGACGCCATCTCCGCCAAGTGCGACAACCGTGTCAAAATCTGCGGCTTCTGCGGCCATGATACGAGCGTCTCCCATAGCTGTGGTGAGCTTGAGTTCGTATCCATCCGTTGCTGCTGAATAGCTGGTAAGGAAATGACGGGCAAACTCTGCACCAGCTGCGCCTTTACCGCTATGAGCAGCCGGATTAGCAATGATAAGCGTGCGTCCAAGAGGGGATTGAGACATTTTGCACCATTTCTACAAGCGCTGCTGTTGAGCGCGCTGTTACTAAATAGTCTTGTCACCACATATCAAAATAAAATAGTGGAGAAAACAGTTCAACAACATTTCAAGTTTAAACGGCTTTGTCTGTCTGTGCTAGGATAAACCATACAGAAATCGGTAGAAAAGGATAGCGCGTGAGCGAGTCTTCAACACAAACTAATAATGCGCAGGACACAAGCGTAGTTTCTGCAAATACTAATAGTGCAAGTGCAAGTCTTGTTGCTGTTTCTGCTCGAGATGCATGGTATCCAACACATCAGCGTGACCAGTTCATTTTGCGTCAGCTGGTAAGTAAAGACTTTAAGCTCAAATATCGCCGTTCCATTTTGGGCGTTGTGTGGTCAGTTTTGAACCCTCTTTTGATGATGACCGTTATGGCAGTTGTCTTTTCTACTTTTTTAGGCAACCGCGCCGAGGATGTTGTGAACTATCCTTTGTATCTTATTCTGGGTAACACAGCGTTTCAGCTGATGAACGATGCAACCACTATGGGAATGCGCTCAATTATTGATGCATCTAGCTTGCTTAAGAAGGTTCGCATCAATCGTGTTGTTTTCCCTGTTCAGAAAGTGCTTTTTGCGGTTGTAAACTATCTTTTCTCGCTCATTGCTGTTGGCATTGTTATGCTTGTCTTCCGCATTCCGCTGACAATTTATTCATTGCTCACACCTGTTGCTTTGCTGCTTCTGGCTTGTTTTTGCATCGGTCTTGCAATGCTTCTCTCGGCCCTTGCAGTCTTTTTTAGAGACGTTATTCACCTGTGGAGCGTTGTAACCACTGCCTGGATGTATGGTACACCGCTCTTTTACTCCGTTAATATCATGTCGCCTTGGATGCTTCAGATTGAGCGTTTTAATCCAATGTTCCACTTTGTAACATTTATTAGAGACTGCCTTCTTTTCCAGAAGTTTCCTGCAACAAGCACCATTTTAGGCTGCCTTGTTTCTGCAGTTCTTGCCCTCGTAATTGGCTATATCGTCTTCCATAAACTAGAGAAGAAATTTATTCTGCACATTTAACCGCAGATTATCTTTTTGAAATAACCTTATAGCAGAACGTTTCTGGATGACTACGAGTTTGTGTGAAGCCAAACATAACGCCTTTTGAGTTGAATGAATGGCTTTCCACCACTGCAACGCAGTTAAAATCTCCAAGCTCTAAATGTTGCTGGTCTTCTTCAGTTGCCAGTTCAACACTGATTGTTCTTTTGCTCTTTAGAATTTTCATATGAAGCGTGTTTTCTAGGTATGCATAAATAGACGTTGATGCATCAGCAATGGTTAGATTTCCAACGGCAGATGCTAAAAGGTAGTCGTTATCTATCTGGCGAGAAGATCCGTCGAGTTTACGGATTCGAACAATGTGGATAAGTTCTTCTCCTGCTTTAAAACCAGTTTGATGAGAAATACTGTCTGTGCAAGGAACGTGCTCAAAGACAATGACATTTGTTTCAGGTACAAGATTGTTTCTGTGGGCATATTCTTGAAAGGACTCAAGCCCTTCTAATGAGCCAATAACCTCACTTGGCTTTTTCTGCCAAATAACGCGTACGCCTCTACCGTGAATAGGCTGAAGAAAGGCTTCATCGGACAGAAGTGTGAGCGCACGTCGAACGGTGTTTCTGGAGCAGGAATATATCTTAGTAAGCTCCATCTCGGTTGGTAAATAGGACTCATACGCATATGTCCCGTCTAAGATCTTATTTTTTAAATCATGATAAATCGTATTAAACCGTGCGCTTGGCATATTTTTCCTTAACGTGCTGCTGAAGGTTGGAGTTGCATGTTCAAGTTGCTCTTGATTAGATAGTAGCTTTATAAAATGAAAGTTACATAAAATGATTCCTTTCATACCATTTACCGATAATTTCATACCGCTCAGAAGTAAGTTGTTTAAACAACTCGTTAATACTAATATACTTTTATTTTGTAGACATAAGCAAAATTGTTTTGAACGTGTATCAAAGCATAGCTTATGAAAATCATGAGAAGAGATGCAACCTAGCAAAGGGTTAGGAGCACTCTCTAAGGAGGAGTCTTATGTCCGGTATCAATCGTAGGCAGTTTGTCACCTTAAGTGCATCAGCTCTTTGCTCACTGGGTCTTGTTGCTTGTGGAGGAAATAACGACAAAAAGCAGGGAGGGTCTGATTCTGCAAACGGTTCAGTTTATTTCCTGAACTACAAGCCTGAGGCTGATCAGCAGTGGAAAGATCTTGCAGCTAAGTATACTGAGGAAACAAAGGTTCCTGTAAAGGTAGTAACTGCTGCTTCTGATACCTATGCACAGACATTCCAGTCTGAGATTAACAAGGACGCCTCTGTAGCTCCAACACTGTTCCAGACAAATGGTCCTTCTGGTCTTATTGGTGTAAAGGATTACTGTATTGACCTAAAGGGTGCCAAGATTCTGGATGAGCTCACCAATGACGCTCTTAAACTTCAGGAGGATGGCGTTGTCTACGGTGTTGACTATGTAGAGGAAGACTACGGCATTATCTACAACAAGAAGCTGCTTGAGAAGGCTGGCTATAAGGGAGACGACATCAAGGACTTTGCCTCACTGAAGAAGGTCGTTGAGGATATTCAGGCTCGCAAAGCAGAGCTTGGCGTAAAGGGCGCATTTACCAGTGCTGGCCTTGATTCCAGTTCTGACTGGCGTTTTACCACACACCTTGCAAATCTTCCTCTGTACTATGAGTTCAAGGATACTGGTAATCCTGAGGCTAAAGAAATTAAGGGAACGTATCTCCCTAACTACAAGCAGATTTTTGATCTCTATATCAACAATGCCACATGCAGCCCAACAGAGCTTTCTGGCAAGACTGGTGATGACGCTGTGGCAGAGTTTGTTAACGGCGACGCAGTCTTCTACCAGAACGGTACCTGGGCATACAATGACATCAAGAAGCTTGGTGACGATGCCCTTGGTATGATTCCAATTTATATTGGCGTAAAGGGTGAAGAGAAGCAGGGTATGTGCTCTGGCGGAGAGAACTATTGGTGTGTAAGCTCCAAGGCAGATGACGCTTCCCAGAAAGCAACACTTGACTTTATCTATTGGTGCGTAACTTCTGATACTGCTACCACTGCAATCGCTGAGGAAATGGGCTTCACCATTCCATTCAAGAATGCAAAGCCAACTAAGAACGCCCTTGCAAATATTGCAGCTGAGTATGCAAAGAAGGGCAATGAGCCCGTGGCTTGGGACTTCATCTACATTCCTTCTCAGGAGTGGAAGAACAATCTCTCCAGTGCACTTAAGGGCTATGCAGCAGGAACTGAGGATTGGGATGCTGTTAAGTCTGCATTTGTCGATGGCTGGAAGACTGAAAAAGAGGCTAACGCGTAGTAGTCCTTCTGGTAATGCTTTGATTGGTGAGAGACGAGAAGAGAGATCTCTCTTCTCGTCTCTTGTTATTGGAGGGTATCTCTATGGCTAAGATGTTGAAGCGGTGGTGGCCATTATTTGTTCTGCCTACTGCGCTATCTTTTTTGTTTGGCTTTTTGATTCCGTTTGTGCAGGGATTTTATCTCTCGTTTTGTAAATTTATTACCATCAGCGACGCTAAACCAGTTGGTCTGGATAACTATGTAGCAGCTTTTTCTGACCCACAGTTTGCTAATGCTTTTTGGTATACCGCATTATTTGCGCTTGTCTCAACAGTTCTTATTAATGTGTTGGCGCTTGCAATCGCACTTGCCTTAACTCGCAAGAACCTTAAGGGCACCAATTCATTCAGGACTGTCTTTTTTATGCCAAACCTTATCGGTGGCATTGTTTTGGGTTACATCTGGAATATTTTGATTAACTGCGCGCTCTCTATTGTGGGCGAGCAGCTTCTTGCGCTTAATAGCACTGCTGGATTCTGGGGAATGATTTTTCTTACCCTTTGGCAGCAGGTTGGTTATATGATGATTATTTATATTGCCGGCCTGCAGTCTATTCCAAGTGACTATCTTGAAGCAGCGCGAGTTGATGGAGCAAATGCTTGGCAGACACTTTGGAAGGTAAAAATTCCAAACTTAATGTCTACTATTACCATTTGTCTTTTCTTGACGGTAACAAATGGCTTTAAATTATTTGATCAGAACCTGGCGCTTACTGCAGGTGAGCCTAAGCATTCAACCGAAATGCTTGCTCTTAATATTTACAATACCTTCTACGCTCGACAGGGAGCAAAGTGGATGGGTATCGGCCAGGCTAAAGCTGTTATTTTCTGCATTCTAGTTATTTGTATTGTCATGATTCAGCTGAGAGCCACCAGGTCAAGGGAGGTGCAGCAATAATGAAGCGCGATAAAATCATTAATAAAATTCTTGCTGTATTCTTTACTATCCTTTCTCTTGCATGGATTTATCCAATGGTTATGATCTTGATGAATTCATTCAAGGAAGAAACAACTATTACTACATCTACGGCATTTGATTTTGTTACATCAGAGAACTCTGCAGGTTTTGCTAACTACATTGCCGCTTTAGAGAAGCAAGGTTTCTTAGCAGCCTTTGGATATTCTCTAGTAATTACCATCACATCCGTAGCGTTGATTTTGGTTTGCTGCTCAATGTGTGCATGGTTTATTGTCCGTGTAAAAAATCGCATTAGCAACATTTTGTACTACCTGTTTGTCTTCTCGATGGTAGTGCCTTTCCAGATGCTTATGTTCACGCTGTCCAATATGGCAAATACGCTTGGATTTAATACTCCTTTCAATATTTGCTTCATTTACTTGGGCTTTGGCGCTGGTCTAGCGGTATTTATGTTTGCTGGATTTGTTAAGACCATTCCACTTGAGATTGAAGAAGCTGCAACTATTGATGGTTGCAATCCACTTCAGACGTTCTTCCATGTTGTTTTGCCTATTATGAAGCCAACGTATATTTCTGTTGGTATTCTCGAAACCATGTGGGTCTGGAATGACTATTTGCTTCCATACCTTGTACTGGATAGGACTAAATATCAAACTATCCCAATTTTGATTCAGTACTTTAGAGGTGGATATGGACGCGTAGAAATGGGTCCAATGTTTGCCTGCATTATGATGGTAATTATCCCAATTGTCATTATGTATTTGCTGTGCCAGCGCTACATCATCAACGGTGTCATTTCTGGCGCGGTAAAAGGCTAAATCTCAATGTATTGCAGCAAACTATAGGCATTTCTGAAAGGTTTTATCATGGCAGAAATCGTTTTAAAGAATATAAAAAAGATTTATCCAAATGAGAAAAAGCGCAAGTCTCTCTTTGGTAAGAAAACTGAGCAGAAAAAGAGCAACCTTGAGGTGACTGAAGAAGGCGTTGTTGCTGTCCAGGATTTCAATCTCACTATCAAGGAGCACGAGTTTGTGGTGCTTGTTGGTCCTTCGGGTTGCGGAAAATCTACTACGCTGCGTATGATTGCAGGTCTAGAAGATATTTCTTCTGGCGAGCTTTATATCGATGGAAAGCTTGTTAATGATGTCGCACCAAAAGACCGAGACATTGCAATGGTCTTCCAAAGCTATGCACTGTATCCAAATATGACTGTTTACGACAATATGGCGTTTACTCTTAAGCTTAAGAAGGTTGATCCACAAGTAATTGATCAAAAGGTCCGTGCAGCTGCAGAAACATTAGGCATCACGGCATATCTTGATCGTAAGCCAAAGGCACTTTCTGGTGGTCAGCGCCAGCGCGTTGCAATTGGCCGTGCAATTGTCCGCGATCCAAAAGTTTTCTTGATGGATGAGCCACTCTCAAATCTTGATGCAAAGCTGAGAAATCAGATGCGTACAGAGATTATTAAGCTTCGTCAGAAGGTTAATGGAACCTTTGTCTATGTTACACATGACCAGACAGAGGCTATGACCTTGGGTGACCGCATTGTCATTATGAAGGATGGCTTTGTTCAGCAAATTGGAACACCACAAGAAGTGTTTAATAGACCTGCTAATCTCTTTGTTGCTGGTTTCATTGGCATGCCTCAAATGAATTTCTTTGATGCGCATCTTATTCGCGTGGACAATGAGTTCCATGTAGAGACAGAAAACATGTCTTTTGAAATTTCTCCTGAGATGGCTAATCTGTTAGCACAGTCTTGGGTTGCTGCGCCAGCAACAGATGTCATTGTCGGCATTAGGCCCGAGCAAATTTATTTGACTGAGCCAAATGGAATTGGCGCTTTCAAGGGCAATCTTGAGGTAAGCGAGCTTATGGGCTCTACTGTTCACCTTCATGTTCATACTGAAGACGGTAATTTTGTCCTTATTGTTCCAGCGACTGAACTTGCAAAACGAGACCTTAAAATTGGTGATGAAGTGTGGTTTAAATTTGAAGACAATGCTGTTCATCTCTTTGATAAGAATACACAGGATAATCTAGTTAAGTATTAAAGCTTTGTACTGGCTTATCTTGAAAAGATAAGCCAGTACTCTTTTTGTGAAAGAGGCAACTATGGGACGAGCAAGCGGAGTACTTATGGCCGTTTCTTCTCTTCCAAATTCATATGGGATTGGCACGTTTGGCAAAGAAGCCTACGATTTTATTGATTTTCTCGTCAGGACAAAACAAAGGTATTGGCAGGTTTTGCCTCTTACTACCACAAGTTATGGTGACTCTCCTTATCAGTCTTTTTCTGCTGCAGCGGGAAGTCCTTACTATATAGATTTAAAAGATCTTGAGAAACTTGGCTATTTAAAGTCAGATGACTTTGAAGATATTTCTTTTGGGACTAGCAATACTTGTGTTGATTATGGTGCGCTTTTTGTAACTCATCGTCGTTTACTTAACCGTGCCTTTGATAGGTTTATGCAAGATGTTCCTGCTGATTTTGAGAAGTTCTGTCACGATCACGCAGAGTGGCTTGATCCATATGCGGAGTTCATGTCTCTAAAGGAAGAGTTTGGACATAAAGCCTACTGGGAGTGGCCAGAACTTTATCAGCACAGAAACGAGACTACTGCAAAAGAAATTAAGAAACTGCAAAAGTCAGTTTTGTATCACAAGATGACTCAGTATTTCTTCTTTACTCAATGGGCAAAGGTTAAGACTTATGCCAATAAAAGGGGAGTACTTATAATTGGTGATCTTCCCATTTATGTCTCGCGCGATTCTGTAGAGATGTGGGCACAGCCAGAACTGTTTAAAACGGATGAAACAGGACGGCCTATTACGGTTGCAGGAACTCCTCCAGATCAATTTTCTTCAACTGGACAATATTGGGGAAATCCCATTTATAACTGGGAGTATATGAAGAAATCGCATTATGCATGGTGGGTTTGGCGAGTAAAGACAAATCTTGAGATGTTTGATGTGCTTCGAATCGATCATTTTAGGGGCTTTGAGGCATACTGGGAGATTCCTTACGGAGCTGCAAATGCTACAGAAGGCAAATGGACTAAAGGGCCAGATTTGGAGCTGTTTAAGGAACTGGAAAAGCAGCTGGGTAAGCTTCCAATCATTGCAGAGGACCTTGGCTTAATTACACCAGAGCTTATCGCCATGCGAGACAAAACTGGTTTCCCAGGAATGAAAATCTTGCAGTACGGATTTGATGGAAAGCATGATTCAAGAGATCTTCCTCACAATTACACTGCAAATACTATTGCTTATGTGGGAACGCATGATAATCCAACTGCTCGTGGTTGGTATGAAACTCAGGCTACTGATAGAGAGCGTGAACAGGCAGATATTTACCTTCATCGCTCAAAAGATGAGCCAATTGGTGAGGTGCTTTCACGTGGAATTGCAGCTTCTGTGAGCGACACGTGTATTCACACCATGCAAGATCTTCTCGGCTTAGATGATTCTGCACGCATGAATGTTCCAGCTACTGTTGGAGGTAACTGGTGTTGGCGTATGAAGCAGGGAGCCATTACGCGTCACATAGAAGATTTTTTAAGAACTATTACTGAGATGTACT
>CAJZJP010000005.1:0-26422 GCA_916050095.1 uncultured Atopobium sp. | reverse complement strand
TCAGCCATTGCGCGGAGTGCGTACATTCCCTTTGTAGAGAACATTCCGGCCACGGTTACTCGCCGTCCTCGGCGCGCTTACTCTCGGTGCCGTCCTCGGCACGCTTACTCTCGGCGTCGTCCTCGGCACGCTTACTCTCGGTGCCGTCCTCGGTGGTAGACGCGCCGGTTGCAGCAGAACCGCTGTTGTGGGCCTCAAGCATCTCCTCGAGCGTATGCCATGCCAGCTCGGCGCACTTAACGCGTGCGGGCATGTGAGCGATGTCGTGCAGAATGTTGGCATCTTCCAGCTGGTCAAGCACAGCCTCGTCGGTCTCTTCTCCGCGAATCATGCGTCCAAAGAGTTTGCAAAGCTCAATGGCCTCTTCTGGGGTGCGGTCAATCATCAGATCGCTCATGATGTCGGCCGAAGCCTGAGAGATTGCACATCCGCTGCCCACAAAAGCAGCCTCGGCAATCTTGCCGCCCTCTATGCGCACGGAAAACGTGAGCTCATCGCCACAAGAAGGGTTAACGCCCTCGTGGGAGACGGTTGGATTATCCATCTGGTATTTGTAATCGGGGTGAGAAACGTGGTCCATAAACTCAGCGTTATACAGGTCGTTTGCTGCCACTTATTTCAACTCCTTGTTTTATTTGTTGCTGACCGCGCTGCCAAAGATCTTCCATACCTGGTTAAGACCCTCGATGAGCTGGTCAATGTCGTGTTTATCGTTGTAGAACGCAACGGATGCGCGGCAGGTGCTGGACTCGTGCAACTCAATCAGAAGCGGCTCGGCGCAGTGATGACCAGCGCGAATGCAAACGTTATTCATGTCTAGGATGCTCGAGACGTCATGTGGATGAACGCCGCGCACGTTAAACGCCACAGCGCCCACGTGGTTTTGTCCCAGCTTAGAGCCAACGATGTCAACAAAGTCCAGCGTGCACAGTTGCTGCACCAAGTACCTGGCGAGAAGTTCTTCTCGCTTCTCGATTTTTGCCATGTCCAAGCCGTTGAGGTATTCGATAGCGGCGCCGGTAGCATAGATACCTGCGGCGTCCTGCGTGCCAGCCTCAAACTTCTCGGGAACAGGAGCCCAAACAGCGCTGGTTTCGGTGACGGAATCAATCATCTCGCCGCCAGTAAGGAACGGTGGCATGGCATCAAGCACCTCTGCACGACCCCAGAGCACGCCAATGCCCATAGGTCCACACATCTTGTGTGCCGAGAAAGCCAGCAGGTCGCAGTCAAGATCATGCACGTCAAGAGGGATGTGAGGTGCGGATTGGGCGGCGTCAACAACCATGTAGGCGCCTATAGTGTGAGCGCGTTTGGCAATAGCCTTGATGTCATTGCGGGTGCCCAGTACGTTGGAGACGTGTGTGACAGACACAATTTTGGCACGCTCGGTAATCTTTGACGCAATCTCTTCAGGCGTAATCTGGTACTGCGAATTCATGCGCAGGTACACCAGGTTAGCGCCGGTAGCTTTACAAATCTGTTGCCATGGGATGATATTGGAGTGGTGTTCCATAATGGAAATGACCACGTCATCTCCTGGCTTGAGTGCATAGCGGCCAAGGCTTGAAGCAACTAGATTAAGCGCCTCAGAAGTGTTGCGCGTAAAGATAATCTGCTGGCTTTCTGGCTTACCGTTTTTATCGACAGCTCCAATGAACTTTGCAATCGAAGCGCGAGCTCCCTCGATAGCTGCGGTTGCTTCCACACTCCAACGGTACAATCCGCGCAAAGCGTTTGCGTTCATGGTCTCGTAGAAGCCAGACTGCGCCTCAATAACCGCATGGGGACGCTGAGAAGTAGCAGCGCTGTCCAAGTAAGCTACCTCTGGGTTTGCTGCCAGAATTGGAAAATCTGCCTTGTAAGGGTTATCGGTAATCTGAGCAACTTCTGCGTCGGTCATTACGCGACACCACCTTTGCTGGAATCGGCTTCAGCGTCGGAATTCCTGCCATCACTGGCAGCCAGGGAGTTGCCAGCTGCGTCGTCACTAGCTGCAGATCCGTCATAGTCGTGAGCAATTTCTGCGCCCAGCTCAGCCTCGCAACGCTCAACAGCCACGCGGTGGGAAATTTCCTCAGGCGCGTTGATGATGGCGTCTTCAAAAAGAGCGCGTATAAACATCTGCTCAGCAGCCTGGTGAGAAAGTCCTCGAGCCGCAAGGTAATCAAGCTGCTCAGGGGAGACGGATCCGATAGTAGCGCCGTGGTTACCAGCAACGTCGTCTTCATCACAGAGAATAGCAGGCATGGTCTTGTTGACAACGTCGTCACCAAGAATCATGACCGTTTCAATCTCGTTGCCCTGGGCATCCTTTGCACCGCGGACAAGATCGATGGTTGCGCGAAGCGTCTTCTTAGCTGCCTCGTTAAGGACGCCGGACTCGGTGAGCAGCGCGCGCGTAGAGGTACCACGCATGCGTACCAGGTGGTTAATATCAAGCGTCTCTTCGTGAGTAGCGTGATAGCGATTGTTAAGGTCAAGGCGAGCTTGAACGCCAACTAAGTTGGCGGTAAGGCCAAGACCGATGGTTGATCCACCCAGAGCGTACTGCTTAACGTCAACAGCAGCGTCCTGGTGAATCTCAAGGCCAACGCTTTCAAGGTGCTGCTGACCCTCATTGACGCCAAGCATCTCAATAAGGTGCAGCTTTGCACCAGCCTCAACCACAATGCGGGTGAGCGCAGCGCTGGTTGGAAGCGCATCGTCGTTCGCGGCGCCGCCCGCAGGTGCGCCGTCGCTCGCATCGCCTGCAAACGCAGCGATAACTACGGTAGCCTCGGCACCTTCGCGTACAATGATGCCGGTGTTAGCACACTGGTTTTGAGCAGCAGAAACGGCAACAACAATAGGATCTTCTCGCTTGGTACGAGCGGGAACGTTGTAGAAATCAGACTTGAATGCCTGTGACTCTACGTAGTCAGTAACCTCCTGGCCCATTCCACACTCAATACGCTCAAAAAGACGAGGCAGAGGCAGGTACACTGTGCCTGCATCAGCGTGATTAGGGACGGTAACCGACAGTGAGTTAGCGCGTAGACGGTTCCATGTCTGAGCTGCAGGAACGTTGGCGCGATTAATCAAAACGTTATCCATTAGCCAATCGCTCCTTCCATCTCAAGTTTAATCAGGTTATTCATCTCAACGGCGTACTCCATTGGGAGCTCCTTTGAGACAGGGTTTGCAAATCCGTTTACTACCATGGTGCGAGCCTCAGCCTCAGAGCAACCACGGCTCATCAGGTACAAAACGGTGTCGTCAGAAATGCGGCCAATAGTTGCCTCGTGACCAATCTGAGCAGTCGCATTGCGAACATCCATCTCTGGGATGGTGTCGGAGCGGCTGATGTTATCCAGCATCAGAGACTGGCACGAGAACGCTACGCGAGCGTTTTCTGCCTTACGTCCAACGGTCACGGCTGAGCGGAAAGTGTTGACGCCACCGTCCTTGGAAATGGACTTAGTGTCAACGTTTGCCGAGTTATTGGAGCCGTTGATAATCACCTTGCAGCCTGTATCCAGGTCCTGCGTAGCGCCTGCAAACGTAATACCGGTGAACTCGCAGTTAGAAGAATCGCCGTTCATGATCGTAGAAGGGTAGAGGTAGGAAACGTGGCTTCCAAAAGAGCCCGAGACCCACTCCATCTTTGCATTGCTGCCAATAATGGCGCGCTTGGTGTTGAGGTTGTACATGTTCTTGGACCAGTTTTCGATGGTCGAGTAGCGCAGACGAGCGCCGTCCTTAACAAAGAGTTCAACAGCTCCTGCATGGAGGTTTGCTGCATAGTACTTAGGTGCGGAGCAACCCTCAATAAAGTGCAGGTCAGCGCCTTCCTCAACAATAATAAGCGTGTGCTCAAACTGGCCAGCACCCTGAGCATTCAGTCTGAAGTAACTCTGAAGTGGGTAGTCCAGAGTGACATTTTTAGGAACATAGACAAAAGAACCGCCAGACCACACGGCATAGTGCAGCGCCGCAAACTTGTGGTCTGAAGGAGGAATCAGCTTGCCAAAGTACTCTTTAACAACAGGCTCCCACTGTGGATCATGCAGAGCATCCTCAATGGTAGTGTAAATAACACCCTGCTCAGCAACTTCCTCACGCATGTTGTGATAGACAATCTCAGAATCGTACTGAGCACCAACACCAGCAAGGCTCTCTGCCTCTGCCTGTGGAATGCCCAGACGATCAAAGGTATCCCTAATATCCTCAGGTACGTCGTCCCAGCTATTTGCCTCCTGAGTCTTTGGCGAGACATACGTGGAGATATGATTCAAATCCAGACCTGCAATAGAAGGTCCCCAGTTGGTAGCCATCTGGCGCTGGTGATAGGTTTCCAGAGCCGACAACCTCATTTGGAGCATCCACTCGGGCTCTTCTTTTTTCTTGGAAATAGCACGCACAATTTCTGGCGTAAGGCCATCATCGTAGCGCTCGTAACCCTCTTCGGACTTGGTGAAGTCGTAGAGCGAGCGGTCTACGTCAGCGACCTCAGATCGCTTCTTCTCGCTCACTAGTTAGCACCGCCCTCATCAGTCTGGCTCTCAAAACGCTCAAAGCCCTCGTGGTCAATCTGGTTGATGATGTCAGCAGGACCATCTGCCACCAGGTGACCCTTAATCATAACGTGAGTGCGGTCAATCTCAAGGTGCTCAAGAATGCGGGTGTTGTGAGTAATGATGAGCAGAGAGCCGCCGCAGGTCTCGCGATAAGCCTGAATGCCTTTTGAGACAACGGAGAGCGCGTCAACGTCCAGGCCAGAGTCTGTCTCGTCGAGAATGGCAAGCTTAGGTTGAAGCAGCAGAAGCTGGAGCATTTCAACCTTTTTCTTCTCGCCACCAGAGAAGCCAACGTTAAGCTCACGCATCAAGAAGCCCTGGTCAAGCTCAAGGTGATCAGAAATCTGACCAACACGCTGACGGAACTGACGAGCAGTCATCTTAAGCTCAGGGCGCATCTGTGTAATGGTACGCAGGAATGAATAAAGAGGAACGCCAGGAACCTCAACAGGTGCCTGGTAGGAGAGGAAGATGCCCGCAAGGGAGCGCTTATCTGCAGCAAGCTCAGTTACATCCTCGCCGTTAAAGATAAGAGAACCTTCGGTAATCTTATAGGTAGGATCACCCATAATGACGCGGCCAAGTGTTGATTTACCTGCGCCGTTAGGTCCCATCAGAACGTGAGCCTGGCCATCACCAATGCTCAGATTAATTGAATGCAGGATGGATTTCTCCTCGGTACCTGCAGAAATTCCGTTTACACGGAGTAGCTCAGTTGCCATAAATCACTCCAAATACCTCTACGTGCAAGCACGTGATACGTTTGTGACTAGCAAGTTTGGGCAGCTCTAGGGCGAGCAAAACCTTGTGCTAGTGCGGTTTTGTGGCAAAGACAAACGCCAATGTCACCGATGTTTTTGTCATACCCCAAAATCCGCTAATTCATACTAAATGGTAGGAATTAAAAAGCAACCTTCACATACGCACTTTTTCACGTTTTCTAGAAAATAATCGGATTTTTTCATAGGTTTCAAAAGTTATAAAAGCTTTTCTGCGCCAGAGCTGTCTCTCATGGGTAAACTAGAAACATCTATGTTTGTAACAAGGAGGATTCATGGGTCAGAGAATTCAAGGTACCGAAGATCTTTACGGCGGCTATATGCGCTCTTGGGAGCATATGCAAGATGTTGCCCGCCATCTGTTTGGTACCTACGGCTTTGACCGCATTGAGACTCCTGCACTTGAGCAGGTAGACACCTTTGTTCACGGCATTGGTGAGTCAACCGATGTAGTACGCAAAGAGATGTTCCGCGTTTTTTCAGGCGCGCTACTTGATGATTTGCTGGCTGCCGGCAATGAGTCCGGTCTTAAGCCTCGTCAGCGTATGGCTATGCGTCCTGAGGGAACTGCTGGTGTGGTCCGTGCTGCTGTTGAGCACAACTTTGTGCCACAGGGAGGAACTCCTGCAAAACTTTGGTACGCTGAGTCAATGTTCAGGGGAGAGCGTCCTCAGAAAGGCCGTCTGCGCCAGTTCCACCAGGTAGGTGTCGAGTGGCTTGGAGCCTCTGATCCAGCTGCCGATGCAGAGTCCATCATCATGTTGATGAAGTTCTACGAGCAGATGGGTTTCTCGCCAGCTGATATGAAACTCATGATTAACTCCATGGGTGACGCGGAGTGCCGTCCAGCATATCGCGAGAAGGTCAAGCAGTTCATTCTTGATCATAAGGATGAGATGTGTGAGGACTGTCTTGAGCGTGCGGAGATTAATCCACTTCGTGCATTTGACTGCAAAAATGAGAGCTGCCACGCGGTTATGAAGGATGCTCCTCTCATTTCTGACAACCTGTGTGATGATTGCCGCGCTCACTATGAGCAGGTCAAGGCATATTTGGACGCTGCGGGTATTTCATACGTTGAAGATCCAACGCTTGTTCGCGGTTTGGATTACTACACACGTACTGTTTTTGAGGTAGAGATTCCAAACGCTGGCGTTGGCGCTATCGGCGGCGGTGGCCGTTATGACGGTCTTGTTGAGCTTGAAGGTGGAAAGCCAACTCCAGGTGTCGGTTTTGCTGTTGGTTTTGAGCGCATTATGCTTGCGCTGGAGGCTCTTGGTGTTGCAGCCGAGCCAGCAGCTCCAAGCTGTGTTTATGTTGCCTGCGCAGGTGCTGAGCAGGCTCCTGTTGTATTTGATGCTGTGCTGGCGCTACGTGAGGCTGGCATTAGATGTGAGGCTGATCGCACTGGTCGTTCGCTGAAGGCTCAGTTTAAGCAGGCAGATAAGATGGGTGCAACGCTTTGTGTGGTTATTGGTCCAGATGAGGTTGAAGCTGGTGCGGTAACTCTTCGTGACATGGAGTCTCACGAGCAGGTACAGGTGCCTGCCGACCAGCTTGTTGCTGAGGTTAAAGCCAGACAGTAACAGCTAACAGTTTCGATTCCTGAAACCTCTCATGTTGAACTGCCTCCCATTTCTTGGACACGAGAAATGGGAGTCAGTTCAAAACACACCTAAGTCAGATAATCTGTTAAAAAGACGTATACATGACGCAGAAATTACCACAAACATGCAGATTATCTGACTTAGAAGTGTAATATGCCCACAATTGAGCAGAATATCCGACTTAGATGTGTTCTATAGGTACAGAATTTATCGATAGTTAAATTTCTTATATAAGCCTATTCATTTTCTAGCATATTAGATGAAGTTTATGCATAGAGATGCATATCAGGTAGTGCGGCCGCCTAGCTGCCTGGCTATCTTGATTAGGAACATGTCTATTCTTCAGCAGAACACAAGAAAGCTGCGTTATTTTGTACGCCAAGCCTAAAAGCCGACGCTAACACGCTGCAGGATCATAATCACCCACATATAAACTGCCTCCCATTTCTCGTGTCCAAGAAATGGGAGGCAGTTCATGTCTTAGGCATGAGGGGTTTTTATTTAGGTGGAAAATACCGTTTGTAGAATAATAGAAGCCGTTTACGATAGTTATCAGTGAGATCAATTAAACGTAAACGGTTTAAGTTCATACTAATACTGTAGAAGCATATTTATAGCTTTATAACTAATAAGCACCTTCATTTATTTGTAATTCAAAGAAATTGTAGGTGAAGAAATGAAAAGAGCGTACCGCTTCATTGTTTCTATCATAGTTGTTTTAATTGCACTTTCTTCGTTTTTGGTGGGAAAAGGGTTTTTAGAAATTTTTACTTCCCGAAAATTCGATTCTTGGCTCTCTAATCAGCCGCAATTTTATACTTCACAGATGTCTGATGAGACAAAGGAAACGTTTGTGTCGGTTGTTAGGTCTTACGCACAAACTCACAAGATGATTCTTATAACTAAGAAAACTGAATCAATTACTGAAGGGCCTAGGATATTGACCGTCGGCGTGCTATCTTCTCCAGGTAGTGAGGCTAACAGCTTTGATTCCTTTGATATTCTTGGTACCCAAGTTATAAATAGGCAAAAAATCAATGAACTTCTAGGATATTCTTCAGAGTCATACCTTGGCTACGGAATGGATACTAACAATAAAGTTGGTGACTTACCATATGTTTTGGGTTCAGTTTATTTCAAATTAGATCAAATTACTCCTGGCTATAATTTGGGAAATTCTTGTGCTGTTTTAGGCCTTTCTCCTGAAGAATTTGATGAGTTGGTTAGTCAGATTTCAGAAGCTACTGGCCTACATAAAGAAAAATTTATTACAAATTATTCAGGATCAGCGGTTGAAATTGGACTCTTCTACTACGTTGCTGGAGTAACTTTTATAATCCTGAGCATATCGTTTTGTTTACTGACGTATTACAACTCGTTACAAGAATTAAAGAAACTTGGTGTTCACGTAATGCTTGGCTGGAGTAAGAGCGATTACGTCGTTCATCATTATTTTTTCTATTGTGCTTTAGCAGCTGTTTTACTGCCATTAGCCTTTATGTGGACAATGGTTAATTGCTCCGGATTTGATATTACTGGGAGTTTTTTACTGTTTACGTTTACCTCGGCAATGCCAGCAATACTTGTAGTTGTGGTTTCAGTACTAATTTCTGCTGCTCCACTTCTAACAATCCGCCCTGTAGATGCAATTTTAGGAAGACTGTCGCAAAAGGGTCTGTACGTTCTAACGGCGATAATTTATGCACTTTGTTGTGTAGTAGTTTTTGCTGGTTCTACTTATATGGATGCTCCTATAACAATGTACTCAAATCTACTATCCACTCAAGAAAATTGGTCTGTATATAAAGATTGGTATATTGTCCGAAATCATGTTTCTCAAGGTAATTTTTTCAACGGCCGACCAATGGATAAAAGTAAGGAATTATTTGATTGGTATAAAACCCACGAGCACGATACAGGCGTCTATATTGCTCATGTAAATCAAATAGGTGAAGCAACTTTAAATGCCTATGAAGTAAATTCATCGATTTTGAAGCCATTTGATGTTCTGGTTGCATCCCCATCTTATCTAAAAGAAATTGGGGTAGCGTTGACTGATGAACAAGTTAAAAAAGCGGAGAATGGAACAAGGATTTATCTCGTTCCAAGCTCGTACTCAGAAGAGCAAAAATCTCTGCTAAGAGAACTTGTGTCTAGAAGCGACAAGATATTTGAGTCAGATATCGTCACACCCTATATGCAAAATCCTTCATCTGAATTTATTGAATACGATGCTAGTGGGGGATTTTTTACCTGGTCAACAAATATAGACAGCCCTTCTATAAGCACAAATGTTGTAATCAAAGTGGTAACGTCAAATAACATGGTTCCTACTGAATCAGAAAGTTTAGTGGCTACGGGGCTTGATAATAGTTACATAAAGTTATCACCTGAGGCTGCTGCAAATTTGTTGGATTCCAGCGGTGTTGTAGAGCTCTCTGATGATGGTTTTGGAACACAGTTCAGTTCGATAGAGAGCTTTATAAAGGACTACAGAAAATCTCTGCAGGAGCTCTTCCTCTTATTCGGTGTTGTAATTGTGCTTATGTTTGCAGCAATAACGGTGATTCAAATAAGCATGATTTCAATTGTTCAGAGATTACATGAGAGAAAAATTGCTGTTGAATGCATGCTGGGATTTGGCATTTACAAGCAATACATAAATATTTTCCTTGTAGTGAATCTCATTGCACTTGTTGGAACACTTTGCATGATTGTCATAGGTTCAACTCTTGGAATAATAATGGGCTGCTTGATGTTATTGATTTCCAATTTGACTATCAGTATTTCTGCAAATAGAAGCACTATGAGAATTGTTCTAGAGAATCTCTCTAAGGAGTAGTTATGAAAACATTTCTACAGGTAGATGCTCTCAATAAGTCATTTGGAAGCAACACAGTTCTTCATAGCATTTCATTTGAGATAGAAAGTGGAGAGTCAGTGGCTCTCGTGGGCCCTTCTGGGTGCGGAAAATCAACACTTCTTAATATCATCGGTCTTCTCGAGACATTAGATTCAGGCACAATCAACCTTGAGGGAAGAACATATCCTTCGATCAATAGCAAAAAAGCAACATTTATGAGGCGTACAGAGATTAATTATTTGTTCCAATCTTTTGCTCTCATTAATGACTGGAAAGTAAGCAAAAATCTCTTATTGGCGCTTCAATACACCAAGCTTTCAAAGCAGGAACAGGAACGCCTTATTAGAACTGCCTTGGAAAACTATGGTATTGGCGAGAAGTTCGATGCGGTTGTAAATGAGCTTTCTGGTGGAGAAAAGCAGAGAGTAGCAATTGCTCGAGCAATGATAAAGCCAGGTAATTTAATCCTCGCTGATGAACCAACCGGATCACTTGATAAGGCCATGGCTACTATTGTTATAGACAGTTTGCTAGACTCCGTTCACGCAAACCATAAAACACTTCTTATGGTCACACATGATATGGGGATTGCCCAGCGTTGCGATCGAATTATTGAATTACCAAAGCATCAATAGAAGCATAGGTGTGATAAGGCTCTTGCAGTTTTAGCAATGTGTATTACAGGAGTTAAACAGCTCGGTCTTAAGCAACCTTTACGGCAGGAAGGCTTGCAGTAGAGTCTGCGGACTCATCATCCTGTACGCGTGGACATGAGCAGCTACGGACATCGTCAGAGGTGAGGCCAAGCCAACGAGCACGATGACCGTCAATTTTTGCTGGGCGACGATGGAGCCACAGGGAAATTCCCAGAGTCCAAAGAGGCAGCAAATAAAGGAAGCTCGCAGCTAGAAGACTCATGGAAGGCGCACCAATTGCAGAGAGTACCGAGATGTTTGAGATGGACCACGGTACCAGAGGAGCAAGAATTACAGCGCTATTCTCGATATCCAAAGCAAGGGCGCTTGAAGAGTTTTCTGCGTTCTCGCACAGATCGTTTGTCAGCATAATAGCCAGGGTCTGGTTGCAAGAAACCATTGAAGTAAACATGCTGGTAATCAGAACGCCAAAGAAAGGCGTGGAGTTATCGGAGAGGTCAGCCACCAGCTGGCACATACGGCGAAGCAGTCCAGTTGTCTGGAAAAGACCAGCGTAGCTTGAAGAAATGGTTACGATTGTCAAGACGTTCATCATGGAGAAGACACCGCCGCCATTAACCATGTTTGCAACGGTAGCTCCTGGAGCACGAAGGCCAAAGAGCAGGATGACAGGCAGGTCCTCAAGAGGAACTCGCTGGATGGTGACACATAGAATGCAGGCAAGTACCAGGCTAGACGCCATGGTTACAATGACATCAACCTTAAGAAGCGAGAAAACAATTACAAGAAGTGCTGGTGTAAGTGAAATCAAAGAAAGCCTAAAGGAACGGCTCAGAAGACCAGTAACATCGGGAATAGTGCCCGAGTTTGCCATGAAGAAGTCCCAAGCCACGTAGATAACACATGCAACAATAAAAGGCACCACGCTGGTACGAAGCATGCGGTTAATGTTCTTTGATAGATTGGTATCGGTGAGCTGTGAAACAAGGATTGCGCTGGTAGACATAGGGGAGCAACGATCGCCAAAGTAGCTACCTGCAAGAACAGCGCCACCAATAAAGAACTCGCTTGCTCCAATTGCCTTACCAATAGACATGCAGATGATACCCATGGTTGCAGCGGTACCAAATGCGGTGCCCAAAAGCATGGACATCATGGTGCAGAGTAAGAAGGTAGCCAGAATAAAGACAGAAGGAGAAATAAGAGAAGCAGAAATGCTGACAATCTCTGGAATGGTTCCAGCTGCTCGCCATGCTGCGCTCATAGCACCAACAACAGCAAATAGCGCAATAATTGTTTTAACTTCCCAGACAGACTCAAAGGCTGCTAAAAGAAGCTTTTTTGCAGAGATTTTGCGAGAAAGTCCGTAACCAAAAAAGAGGAAGAAACCAATGGTCAGGATAGATGTAAGGGGAAAAGATAGGGCTGTACCTACGATGAGCATCACCGCAAAGGCACTTAGTACTATTAGCTCTACCATGCATCCACTCCAAACGAATTTCTTATGTAAATAGAGTAAGCAACTAAAAAGTTGAAGTCCAACTGTTTTCAATGGTTATAATTACAAGTAATTTTTGTAATACAGTGGGAGCAAAAATGAACTTTCAAACCATGGATTATTTTGTTGCCGTTGCAGAAGAAAAGAGCTTCACCAAGGCGGCTGAGCGCCTGAGCGTAACGCAGCAAACGCTCTCGGCAAATATTGCGGCAGCAGAAAAAGAACTTGGCTCTAAGCTGCTAGAACGTACGGTCCCGCTGTCGCTCACGTTTGCGGGAGAAGAGTTCTTGCGTTATGCCCGTAGGTTTCAGGCGCAACGCCGCGCTATGGATCAAGAGTTTCTTGATATTGCGGGCAACGAGCGAGGTCGCCTGCGTGTTGGCGTCACTGCTACACGAGGTCACATCATCATGCCGCGCTCCATCGCTGCTTTCCAAAAATTGCACCCAAACATCTCCATTGAGCTTGATGAGGGCGAGAATGACGAGCTGGTTGAGTGGCTGTCCGAAGGCCAACTTGACTTGATTGTTGCAACCGTCAATTCCACATCTTATGACCTTGTTGTTAAAAAACTGTTTGACGAGAAGATCGTTCTGGTTGTCTCTCAAGCGCTTCTTGAGTCTCTGTATGCAGATAAGGTTGACTCGGTTGTTTCGCAAGTCAAAAAGACGGGAAAGCTCACAGCTCTGGAGGCTTGTCCTTTCTTAACGGTAGGTAAGCGAGATATTGCTGGTAGTTTTGCTCGTCATGCGTTTGCCGCATCGGGCATTTCTCCCACTATCAAGGTCATGTCCAGAAACTCCGAGACGCTTTTGGCACTTGCCATGAGAGGCGTTGGCGCGTGCTTCTTGCCATCTGAGCTGGTGGCTTCTTCTTATTACGACTTTGAAACGTCTGGTCTTCACATCATTGAGCTAGGAAAAGAGATGTCTTACTCGGTCAGCGTTGCCTGGCGCCGCACCGATCATGTGTGGAGCACAATCGAGTCATTTGCCCAGGTGCTTTCTGAGCAGCGCTACGTGGTTAAGCGAGGTGAGTAGCATGGATGCGCCTCAGACTGACAGTAATCTTGAGATTTTGTATAAAGATGAGTATCTGCTTGCCGTAAATAAACCTGCGGGAATTATCGTTCATGCAGACGGCACCAATGAACCCTCTTTAACCGATGCAGTTTGCGAGAAACTCCGTGCACTTGAGGGCTCAAGAGAGGTAGATCTTTCCCAGGTCCAAGCTCTGAATCGTCTTGATAAGGAGACCACAGGCATAGTGCTTTTCTCGCTCAAAAAAGAGACGCAGTCACAGTTTGACCAGCTTATTGCCTCTAAGGAGCTTTCCAAAGAGTATCTGGCGGCTGTTAAGGGAGCGTTTGAGCCAAATAAACTGCTGATAGATAAGGCAATTGGAAAAGATCGGCATGACGCTCAGAAGATGAGAATCTCAGCAACAGGCAAGCCTTCTCAAACGGAGGTGCGCCTCATTAAGGTTGCATCGTCAGCACAAGGTCAAACTCAAAGCTTGCTACTGGTCAATTTGCTGACAGGAAGAAAGCATCAAATTAGAGTGCATCTCTCGTCACTTGGATTTCCTCTGGTAGGAGATGCGTTATACGGAGGAGTGTCTTCTTTGCAGCGCGGAGCAAAAAAGAGGCATAAAGCGCAGCCGTTAATGCTGCATGCATATCGCGTTGAATTTATTCATCCAGTCACGAGCGCAAAAATTGTGATTAAAACGGACATTCCAGAGCGATTTTCTTATTTTGGTGTCACTGAGGGGGACTAATAGTACATACTTTGTGGTTGAGACATACATTCATTTTGTGCGGATACGTTACCCAGACGTGCATAAAGTGAACGAGGAGGGGGAGAAATGCCTGGCACAATGCGAGGTGTCTATACCAACCTGACTGAAATCCGCAGGAAGGTATTTAAAGAGGTTTCAGCGCTTGCGTATGAAAAAGCAGACAAGGGCGTTGACGAAATTGCTCGCCAGATGGAAGAGCTGCCTTACAAGATTATTCCTGGTGATATTGCAACGTACCGCGAGAGCGTCTTCTTGGAGCGCGCGATTGTTGGCGAGCGCATTCGCATGACTATGGGCATGCCTATGCAGGGCGTGGATCAACCAGAGCTTATTTCTGACGGCTTGGAAGAGGCCTCTCGACCTGAGGTTTATTACCAGCCACCGCTGATTAACATCGTTAAGTTTGCATGCAATGCCTGCGAGGACAACGTGTATCGCGTTACCAATGCTTGTCAGGGCTGTCTTGCGCACCCTTGTCGAGAGATTTGTCCTAAAGAGGCAATTAGCTTCGTGGACAAAAAGGCATATATTGACCAGGAGAAGTGTATTCAGTGCGGCATGTGCTTCAAGGTTTGCCCGTACCAGGCAATTCATCACCATGTACGTCCATGTGCTGCTGCTTGTGGTATGGACGCTATTGGCTCTGACGAGCACGGACGCGCAGATATTGATTACGAGAAGTGCGTGTCTTGTGGTCAGTGCCTGGTCAACTGCCCCTTTGGCGCTATTGCCGATAAGAGCCAGATTTTCCAGGTAATTCAGGCTATCAATGAGGGTTACACCGTTGTGCCAATTGTGGCTCCTTCATTTGTTGGTCAGTTTGGCAAGGGCAGCGTTGGTCGTCTTCGTGAGGCATTCAAGGAGATGGGATTCGCCGAGGTAGAAGAGGTAGCAACCGGTGCTGACCTCTGTACTGTTCAGGAAGCAGAAGACTTTGTCAAAGAAGTCCCAGAAAAGCTTCCCTTTATGGGTACAAGCTGCTGTCCTTCCTGGTCCGCAATGGCTAAAAAAGAGTATCCAGAGCATGCTGATGCTATCTCTATGGCTCTTACCCCAATGGTTTTGACCGCTCGTCTAGTAAGAAAGCATAATCCAGAGTCCAAGATTGTCTTTATTGGACCATGCACTGCTAAGAAGCTTGAGGCACTACGTCGTTCCGTTAAGTCAGAAGTTGACTTTGTTCTGACCTTTGAGGAGCTTGCGGGGATGATGGAGTCTAAGGGTATTGACTACACCAAGCTCGATGACGACAACTCCGATTTTGAAAACGCCTCCCATGACGGTCGTGCTTTTGCAGTGGCCGGTGGCGTAGCAGGCGCAGTTGTAAACGTCATTCACCAGAAGTACCCCGATAAAGAAGTTCCTATCATGGCTGTTGACGGCCTTGCTGAGTGCCGAACTATGCTCAAGGATGCTGTTAAGGGTAAATATCCAGGTTATCTTCTTGAGGGCATGGCCTGTCCTGGCGGCTGTGTCGGAGGCGCTGGCACCCTGAGTGCCGTTAACCGTGCCGCCGCAGCGGTTAAGCGTTACGCAAAGACCGCTTCTTCTGAGTTAGCTTCTGCGAATAAGTACAACGATCTTATTTCAGAGCTTGCGGGCACCGTTTCTGCTGAGGTTGAGATTGCCGAGGTTCTTGAGGTTCAGAAGCCTGTTGAGTAGTCATATTCTCTCAAACTAAACGTAAAACGCCGGTGCATTGCATCGGCGTTTTTGTATGGAAATGTAGCTTAATAGGGTAATCTACCTGATAAAAAAGGACCTGCGTTAACAGGTCCTTTAAGTTTTAGCTGAGAGATAGTCAACAAAATGCTGATTATTTTGAATTAGTCAGATTTTTCGTTTTTCATGGATGCATAGAACGTTGCATGCGCAAAAACGTCTTTAATGGTTTTTCCATTAATAAAAGGAAGCGCGAGAAATTCGTCTACCGTTGGAACTAGTTCAGAACAATCTACAAAGTGGTTTTTTGAGTTTCTGATACTGGTGTCTTGAGCTCTCCATGCCTCAAAATTGACATCAGTGAGGTAATAAACCTGGTGTCCGACTTGCATGTACACAGAGTGATTACTGTGCAGGTACTCTACCAGGTCTTCGTAAGAAATCTGGAGAACCTCAGAACTTTTCTTGCCCATGATGCAATCCTTTCCACGTCGCTTGCGCGCAAATTATGGACGCACTTTTATTGACTATACCGCCCTCCGAATATGCTTATTCAGACGAATTGAGAGGCATAGGCAAGCGGACGTTTTTTCTCGCTCAACGGTAAAGATGAATGGTTGTAATTTTTAGTGCTACTATTTGAGAATTTCTTGTACCATTTCTTCTGCGGTATCGCAAAGCGTGGTAGCACCTGCAGCTAGAAGCGTTTCTTTATCCCTAAATCCCCAGGTAACACTTATGCAAGGCATACCACTGTTGTGTGCTGTTGCTACATCAACCTCGGAGTCTCCAATGTAGACAGCATTTTGAGGGTCAACGCCAATTTGAGCAAGGGCGTAATGGACAGGCTCGGCATCAGGCTTTCTTTTAAGGTCATCTCGCTGACCCAGAGCAAAGTCAAATCTACCTGGGAAGAAATTGCTCATTAAATCTGCAATAGCAAAGTCTGGCTTGTTGGAAACAACAGCGCACTTAACACCCGCTGCTCTGAGCGTATCAACCGCATCAAGTATGCCAGGGTAGGACGCAGTGTTATCCAAACTATGGTCAGCGTAGTGCTCCTTAAAGCATGCGAGCACGCGCTGGTATGTGGCATCATCGGTACCCTTTGGTACGGCGTCACGGATAAGCTTTGCAACGCCATTTCCAACCATCTGGCGTACTTCATCAACGGTATAGGTAGGCATATTGAAATGCTCAAGGGCGTAATTGGTTGCCCAAGCAAGATCATCTATAGTGTTGAGTAATGTGCCATCAAGATCAAAAACGGCGGCTTTATAACTCATTTGTACTCCTTTTGTTATAGATAAAATGATAGTGTTCAATATAAAACGTTGTCAGAAAATAATGAAGTTAATAAGGATACTAAAGACTATGTCTATAACAAGTTTAGTTTTATTTTGTCTAAAGAAAATGCTGTTTCGCTAGAAGACTGTCTAAGAATACTCAAAGAGTATATAGAGGAGGAAAGATAGAATGAAATCCATTAAATTTGATGATGTATCATATCATTATCATAATTCCGATAAAGGAATTCAGAACTTCTCTTTAGAAATCTCTAAAGGTAAATTTATAGCGGTAATTGGTAAGAATGGTGCAGGTAAATCAACTTTTTTGAATTTGGTTGCTGGACTATTAAAGAAGTATGACGGAAAAATTATTGTTGAAGAAGAGATACCCTTTAGAGATGTTGGAGTTTGTCTACAGAAACAATCAATCGATTGGTATTTAAATGTCTTTGACAATGTGTACCTTGGTGCAAGATTAAGTGGGCAAACATCTAGCGATGCTAAGGAAAGTACTTATAAGATCATAAATTTTCTTGGATTGTCTGAGTTTGAAAAATCTTTACCTGATGGCTTATCTGGAGGACAACAGCAGCTCCTGCAGGTTGCAAGAGCGTTGGTTCATAAACCAAATTTTCTTATTCTTGATGAGCCAACCTCCGGGCTGGATGTAATCAAAGGGGATAATTTATTTAAATATTTAAGAAAAGAATGTGATAACAGAAACTGTACGGTACTTGTTTCCTCACATGATCTTGGTTTGTTGGAGGAGTATTGTGATCAGGTTTTATTAATAGAAGATGGTAAATTAAAATTTTTCGGTAAAATTTCCGACTTCTTTTTACAGTACTCTTATGAAAAATTAGCGCGAATTACTTTTGATGGATTGTTATCGCTTAACAATCAAAGTGGTTTAATGTCTTGTTGCCCTTGTTCGATTGAAGAAAATGAAATAACAATACGTGAAGATTATTTTCTTAAGCTGCCTGTTCTTATCGGTAAGTTACAGGAACTTGTTTCAATAAAAAATATTACTTTTAATAATTTGACACTGAGACAAATAATTTTGGAAGGATCTGATAATGAATTTTAAAAAAGAAAGTTTTGGTCTTTCATCATTTGTCATCGTTGTAGAAACAGAGCTTAATGCACTTAAGTCAAATAAACACATAATATATAGCAGCTTATTGACTCCAATTTTGTATTATGTTTTTTATGCAATAGGAATTCAGTCAACATTTGGAGATATATATTTTCATGGACAGTATATGTCCTTTTTGTCATTTGCATTTGCTGGCATTTTGATTATGTGCTTATTTCAACAAATGAATCAAAGTGTCTATAGGTTGGTTATAGATAAGCGATGGAATATTTTGCCAATTAAACTTGAGAGTGGTATTAATCCTGAGTGTTATGTGTTGGGTATTTCAACACTTCCTTTTGTAGTAACACTACTTCAATTAATAATTCTTTTGGCTATTTCAATGATTACTGGTATGCGGATAAGTCTTTGGCAAGTTATTGGCATGTTTTTGTTGTTGTGTATTTTCATTGTATTCTGGACATCAATTTTTTCCTGTATTGCATTGCTAATTAATGATTACAAACAGCGAGATTTTATTTTGGGTGTAGTAATGACGCCTTTGATTTTTGCCGCACCACTATTTTATTCTCTTGATAATGCTCCTATGATTCTTCAAGTTATATCAAGATGTAATCCGCTAACATACCAGCTGGAATTAATAAGAGACGTAATGATTGGATATTTTGACTGGGGATTACTGGTCTTTTTCTTAATAATCAGCATAATTGCATTGCTCTTTTCAGGAAGTGCACTAAAGAGAGTGGATTATACAAATGAAGAGCATTAAGACTCTTTTGCTTTATCAGCTCAGAGCGAAGAGATAATTAATTCAAATGATTAAAGTGCTCTAATTGAATAGGAGTACAATGTTTTATCTATGAGCAAGAACGTGCCGTCTACACGTTTTTGCCGTCTTGAAGGCGCTTTCCGATTTGGCACAGGGAAGCAAAGACGAAAGGATAACAATGGATTGTTCCTCAGAAACCCCCCAGAATTATTCCGCTCACGCAGCTGTTGATTTGCACAGCATGCATTCGCATACCTGCGGAGAGCTTCGCGCAGAGCATATCGGTCAGACCGTTACGCTCACTGGTTGGGTTTGGCGTCGTCGTGACTTTGGAGGCCTGATTTTTGTTGACCTTCGTGATCGCGAGGGTTTGACACAGATTCTATTTGACCCAGATGTTGATGCAGAAACATTTGCAACTGCAGAGACTATTCGTCCTGAGTGGCCTGTTTTGATTTCTGGTACGGTTCAGCATCGCTCTGAAGGTCAGACTAATGAGGCTCTTGCTACCGGTGAGGTAGAGGTACTCGCTTCCAAGATTGAGGTTCTTAACACCAGTGCAGTTCCACCATTCCAGATTGAGAATCACATTGATGTTAACGAGGACCTTCGCCTGAGATATCGCTACGTTGACCTGCGTCGTCCTCAGATGGCACAGAATCTTCGTATGCGTTCTGATTTTGCATTTGCGCTTCGTGAGGCTTTCCATAAGCGTGACTTTACCGAGGTAGAGACTCCAGCGCTGTTTAAATCTACTCCTGAGGGCGCTCGTGACTTCCTGGTTCCATCCAGAATGCAGGGCGGAAACTTCTACGCACTGCCACAGTCTCCACAGCTGCTGAAGCAGCTACTGATGATTGGCGGTATTGAGCGCTACTACCAGATTACTAAGTGCTTCCGTGACGAGGATCTTCGTGCAGATCGTCAGCCTGAGTTTACACAGGTTGATATGGAGATGGCATTTGTCCGCGAGGAAGATGTCATGGCTGAGCTTGAGGATATTCTTGGCGATGCATTTGCAAAGATGGGTATTGAGTTCCCAGCTCCACTGCGCAAGATTCAGTACTGGGACGCAATGGATACCTACGGCTCCGATAAGCCTGATACCCGCATTGGTATGGAGCTCCACGATGTCTCTGAGGTCTTCAAGCAGTCAAGCTTTAAGCTCTTTAGCTCTGCTGCTACAACAGAAGGCCAGTACGTCAAGGCAATCAACGTTAAGGGTGCAGGCACCTGGCCACGCTCTCAGGTAGATAAGCTTGCCGAGGTAGCCGCCGGCTTTGGTGCAAAGGGACTTGCATGGGTCGCCTTCAAAGAGGACGGTTCCGTGGGAGGTCCTATCACCAAGTTCTTCTCGCCAGAAGAGCTCGAGGCACTGCGTGCAGAGATGTCTGCTGAGGCAGGGGACTTGATTCTCTTTGCTGTGGGCGGCCGCCTGGAGACAGATGAGATTCTTGGTGGTATGCGCCTGCATATGGCAAAGGTCTTGGATGTACCGCGAGAAGGTCATGATTTCCTTTGGGTTGTTAATTTCCCACTGTTCCACTGGGATGAGGAGACTCAGTCTTATGCCTCTGAGCACCAGCCCTTTACGCTTCCTCGTGAGGATGAGCTTGACCTTCTGGACACTGACCCTCTGGCTATGGGCTCGTATACGTACGACTTTGTCATGGACGGCTTTGAGGCTGGCGGCGGCGGAATGCGTATCCACAACGCTGAGCTGCAGCTTAAGATTCTGGAGAAACTCGGCTTTACTGAAGAGCGCGCAAAGGCTCAGTTTGGCTTCTTGATGGAGGCTCTGACGTTTGGTGCGCCTCCAATGGGCGGCTTTGCACTTGGTCTTGACCGCGTGTGTATGCTGCTTGCAGGTGCTGATTCCATCCGCGACGTCATGGCCTTCCCAAAGACTACTTCTGGCTCTGATTTGATGTCTAGCGCTCCTTCTCCTGTTTCTAATGAGCAGCTCAAGGAGGTTTCGCTTCAAACGCTTCCAAAAGAGGCATAAGCAAACCAAGCAACGCAAGACAGTAAGGTACGTGGTGTTTTAGTAATGAATGACGCTTCTGTAAAAGAAAAAGCTCCATCTGCTCGCGCTGAGTTAAAGGTAATCTTGGACCATTTTGGCGCGTCTAAAAAGGACTTTGTTATGTCGGGACTCTGCGTGTTTGCAGAGTCCCTACTCGAATTAGTGATTCCTGTACTCATGGCCCAAATTGTTGACCAGGGCATTTTGCAAGGCAACCTTCAGACTGTTTTTGTAAACGGCACCGTTATGGTTGTCTTTGCTCTTCTCGCCATGTTTGCTGGTATTGGCTATGCACGCTACTCAGCAAAGGCAGCCATGGGACTGGGCGCTCAACTCAGACAAGATGAGTATCGTCGTATGGAAGAGTTTGCTTTTGCAAATCTTGATAAATACGATTCATCCTCTTTGGTAACGCGTTTGACTTCTGATGTAACTATTATTCAGAACGCCTTTGCAATGGGTACGCGCCCGTTTATGCGTGGACCAATTATGCTGGTCATGGGCTTGGTTATGGCGTTTATTATGAGCCCAGAGCTGGCAATAGTGTATTTTGCCGTGCTGCCTTTCTTGGCTATTGCACTCTTCTTTATTGTGAAGCGCGTTGGTCCTTTGTATCGCGTTATGCAAAGTGCAATGGATAAGCTTAACGAGGCTCTGCAGGAAGACTTTGCGGCCGTGCGTGCTATTAAGGCGTATGTCCGAGAAGGATATGTCTCCGAGCGCTTTGAAAAAGTTAATACCCAGTATGCGCAGACTGCTACAAAGACCTTTGGAACGTCCGTCTTAAACCTGCCTATTTTCCAGGCTTCAATGTATGTCACTAATGTGGCTATTCTTTGGTTTGGTGGCCAGATGATTATGGCTGGCAGACTGGGCGTTGGTGAGCTCACGGGCTTCATGAGTTACGTACTGCTTATCATGAACTCTCTTATGATGATTTCTGGCGTGTTCTTGCTTACTGCTCGCGCCATTACTAGTGTGCGTCGAATCGGAGAGATTCTTTCCGAGGAGCCTGCTATTGAGTCTCCAGAGCACGGCCTGACTGACGTTAAGAATGGTGCAGTACGCTTTGAAAAAGTATCTTTCAAGTACAGCCAGAGCGCTGAAGAAGATGTCCTTGAAGACATTAATCTCTCGTTTGCGCCAGGCTCTACCGTTGGTATTCTCGGCGGCACCGGCTCCGGAAAAACTACCCTTATCCAGCTGATTGCGCGCTTGTACGATGCAACTGAAGGTGCCGTGTTTGTTGGCGAGAATGACGTCCGCTCCTACAATCTTGTTTCACTTCGTGACGCAGTGTCTGTTGTCCTTCAGAAAAATGTGCTGTTCAGCGGTACCGTCCGCGACAACCTGCTCTGGGGAGATCCCAACGCTACTGACGAGGAGCTGCTTCACGCCTGCTCTATTGCATGTGTTGATGAGTTCCTAGATAGGATTGGCGGCTTGGACGGAGACCTTGGTCAGGGTGGCGTCAATGTTTCTGGTGGCCAGAAGCAGCGCCTTTGTATTGCGCGTGCGCTTTTGAAGAAGCCAAAAATTATCATTTTTGATGACTCTACTAGTGCAGTTGATACTGCAACCGACGCAAAGATCCGCGCAGGCCTTGCTGAGCTTGCTGACATGACAAAGATCATCATTGCCCAGCGTGTGAACTCGGTCATGGACTCAGATCAGATTGTTGTTCTTGATAACGGTAGGGTCCATATGACTGGCACTCACACAGAACTTCTCGCCAAGAGCCCTATCTATAGAGAACTGTATGAGTCGCAGATTGGCGGTAGTCAATCAGACATTGATGCTGCTGGTAAGGAGGTGTCACATGGCTAATCGCGCAGGAGGAGCACGTCCTCAAAACATCGGACATACCATCAGAGTGTTTGTCTCGTATTTAGGTCATGCGAAGAAGCGCCTTATGTTGGTGGCACTTCTTGTTTCTATCAGTGGTTTAGCAGCGCTCCTTGGCACCTACATGATTAAGCCTGTTGTTGCTGCAGTGGGCAGGGGAGACGTAAACGCATTTACCAACCTCATTGTATTTACAGCGGTTGTGTATGCAATTGGCGCTCTTACCAGTGTTGGTTACACGCAAATTATGGTTCGTGCTGCTCAGAGGATTGTTTTTGACATCAGACGAGACCTTTTTGAGCACATTGAATCGCTGCCCCTAAGATTCTTTGACCAGCGTACTCGCGGCGATATCATGAGCTTCTTTACAAATGACGTGGATACCATCTCGGAAGCGCTCAATAACAGCTTTGCCAACCTTGTTCTGGCGTTTATTCAGATGGTTGGCACGCTTGTATTGCTCATTGTTCTTAACTGGCAGCTGACGCTCATCACTGTTTTCTTTGATGTTTTGATTGTGATTTATGCACGCTATGCAAGTAAGCGCTCTGCCAAGCATTATTCGGTGCAGCAAAAGAGCCTTGGTGTTCTTAACGGTTTTGCAGAAGAAACAATCTCTGGCCTTAAAGTGGTTAAAGTTTTTAACCACGAGGATGCCAACTTTACTGATTTTCAAAAGGTTAATGACGAGCTACGGCACTCTGGAACAAGTGCTCAGGGCTACGCAGCAACTATGGTCCCTATCACGGTTTCATTAACGTATATCAATTACGCTGTGGTCACTGTGGTTGGTGCTCTGCTTGCCGTAAACGGACACGCGGACGTTGCAAGTCTTGCATCCTACCTGGTCTTTGTTCGCCAGGCAGCCATGCCGTTTAACCAGTTCACACAGCTCTCCAACTTCCTGCTTACCGCTCTTGCCGGTGCCGAGCGCATCTTTGCGGTTATGGAGATGACTCCCGAGGTTGATGAAGGCAAGGTTGACCTTGTGCGCGTTAGTGGTTACGAGTCAGGAGAAGAGTCCTGGGCTTGGGTCACACCGTCTGGCGAGAAAACCCCTCTTGCTGGAGACGTTCGCTTTGATAACGTGACCTTTGGATACGACGATAATCAGACGGTTCTTGCAAACCTCACGCTGTTTGCAAAACCTGGTCAGAAGATTGCGTTTGTCGGCTCAACCGGCGCTGGTAAAACAACTATTACCAACCTCATTAACCGCTTCTACGATGTTCGTAGCGGAACCATCACCTACGACGGTATTCCAATCAATGACATCAAGAAGTCTGCACTAAGGTCCTCCCTGGGCATTGTTTTGCAGGACACACATCTGTTCACGGGTACCATCGCGGACAATATTCGCTTTGGTAAGTTAGACGCCACTGATGACGAGGTTATTGCTGCAGCAAAAATCGCAAACGCAGATAAGTTTATCCGTCGTATGCCACGTGGCTACAACACCGTACTTACCTCAGACGGCGCTAACCTTTCCCAAGGTCAGAGGCAGCTTTTGGCAATTGCGCGTGCTGCTATTGCTGATCCTCCCGTGCTTATCTTGGACGAGGCAACTTCCAGTATTGATACGCGTACTGAGGCACTTATCGAGAAGGGCATGGATGCCCTAATGGCAGGCCGTACTGTCTTTGTGATCGCCCATAGGCTGTCTACGGTTCGTAATTCGGACGCCATTATGGTTTTGGAGCACGGTCGCATTATTGAGCGTGGTACTCACGATGAGCTTATTGCAAAACATGGAGAGTATTACCAGCTGTATACAGGCTCGCGCGAGCTGGAGTAGGGGCATTTTATGTTTGAAGCGTTAGCTGTGGCTCTTGGTGGAGCTCTGGGTAGTTTAGGTCGCTGGCAGTTGGGGGTCCTTTTTAAACAGTGGATTCCTAACTTGCCAGTTGGTACGTTTGCTGCAAATGTTGTTGCAGGTTTGATTATTGGCTTTGTAACAGGGCTTGATCTTGCAAGTCCACTTCAGCCACAGGTAAAGCTATTCTTAGCCGTGGGTCTTTGCGGAGGACTTTCGACTTTCTCGACCTTCTCAAATGAAACCCTTACCTTTATTCAAGCAGGTAATTGGACTGCTGCAGGAGTGAACATTGCAGTTAATGTTATAACGTGCCTGGTTGCTGTGTTTATTGGATTGAAATTATCAGCTGTTGTGTCGTAAAACAATCAATACATACGTCTAAATTAAAAGCTAGATATCCTTCTGTTGGATACCTAGCTTTTTAATTAGCTTTTTTAAATGCCATTGCCGCGTCTTTATTCTGTCATCTTAGGCAGCACAAAGAGCACGATTCCCATGGTAACAAGAGGAATACAAGCTACGCACACAAGTACAAAGAGTGCATTCTGAGCTCCTACAAGGGTGCTTGTAGCTAAGTCTGTAGCTCCAAGCTGAGAAGCCGCTACAACGCCAGAAATAACGCTGGTGCCCATAGCGCCAAAGAGCTGCTGCATTGTGTTAATAACAGCATTTCCATCTGCCTTGCGGTCTTCCGATAAGTGTCCCAAGGCTACCGTAAAATTGTTTCCCATCTGAAGCGCCTGGCCAATGGCAAAGATAGCAAAAATATACGTGATCATTTCTACGGTAAGCACGTGAACAAAAAGCAGCAAAAGGAGCATGCTGGTAAGGCAGCAAAGAATGCCTGTAACAATAGGTTTTTTCGCTCCTAGCTTGTCTAAAATCTGACCAGAAATTGGTGCCATAACTGCACCAATAGCACATCCTGGAAGCATCTGAGCTCCTGCTGCGGAAGCGCCTGCACCCAGTACTAGCTGGGAGAAGTTAGGCAGAAGATATGACTGACCAAGAATAATAAATTGCAGAGCAACAATAGCAAAGAGCGAGAGTACAAAGCCCTTCTCGCTAAATACTTCAAGGTTATTGATAGGGATTTTTGTAGATTTATTAGATTGCTCCTGGTGTTTAAAGGAGTTTTCGTGACGCACAAAGAACATAAGTGAGCCCACAAAAATCATAATTGCGAGCAAAACAGGAATGCTAAGCAGGCCAAACGCGCTGGACTCGTCAATAACAAAGATAAGCGCAATAAAACTTACGGTAAGCAGCAGCCAGCCAAAGACATCAAAAGAAATCACTTCAGTCTCATGGCTCTGTTGGATTGAACTAATTCCCAGAATAAACGCCACAATCAAGAAGGGGAGAAGTCCGGCAAAGATCATTCGCCAGCCAAGATGCTCTGCAATCCAGCCACCAGCTGAAGGTCCTACTGCAGGTGCAACGGCGGTAACTAGCATGCCGATGCCCATCATGACGCCCATGTTTTTAAGTGGGGCTTGCTCGGTGATGATGTTGAACATCAGTGGTAACGCTAGACCGGTGCCAATTCCTTCTAAAATTCGGCCAAGCAGCAATAACATAAACGTTGGAGCAGCAAATCCGCAGAGAATACCACTGATATAGAAAATCATGGCCACGGTAAAAATACTTTTAGTTTTGAATCGTCTGTTTAAAAACGACGACATAGGCATGATAATAGCAAGAATCAAAAGGTACGAAGTAGTCATCCATTGTACCGTTGAGGTGCCAATAGAGAATTCCTCCATTAACGTTGGAAACGTCACGTTCATGGCAGTTTCTACGACAACTCCCGAGAAGGACATAATTCCTGTTGCAATTACAGAAAGAACAAGTTTTGCATTGAGCTCTCTTTTAAACATTTAATCCCTTCTTTTCTCGGCGGTACATCGTAACACTATTCAAAGCAGGTTTTAATACTGTGGGCGTATTCATCACGGTTCTATAAGTAGGCAAAAAAAGAACGGGGTGGCTTAAACCACCCCGTTCTGCTTAGCAATATTGCGTGTTAGCAAGCTGTTTATTTAGCTTTACCCTGGTTTGCAACAGCGTTAATCTTTGCCTCTATGACGGCTGGATCACCAATATAGTGCTTGTCTACAATGTTCCAATCCTTGTCAAAGGTGTATGCGCAAG
>CAJZJP010000004.1:0-27567 GCA_916050095.1 uncultured Atopobium sp. | reverse complement strand
TCAATAGCGCTCAGTGTTGAAATTACTTTGTTGGTACCATTTGCGCGAAGCTCATCAATCTGAGCCTGAATGGAACCAATCTTCTGATCAATAGGCTTTAGCAGCTCTTTTTCCTGCTCGGCCGTCAGAACAGATCCACCTGTTTTTGGCATTTGTATCATCCTCTCCTACAGGTACTTTGCGCTGAGGCGCAGGAGTTCTTCTTGATTTGTCTCGTTGGTATTTACGATGCCCGAGAGTCTGCCGTTGGACATAACGCCAATACGGTTGGTAATTCCCAAAATCTCTGGCATCTCCGAAGAGACTACGATAATAGTGGTACCGCTCTTAGCCATATCAATAATGAGCTGGTAGATCTCATATTTAGCACCAACATCAATACCACGAGTAGGCTCGTCCATCAGGAAAACCTGAGGATAGCGCTCGAGCCACTTACCAAAAATGACCTTCTGCTGATTGCCACCAGAAAGACTTGAAATCAAGTCTGATGGACCCTGAGCCTTGGTGTTCATAACCTTGAGCTCGTTGACGGTAGCCTTAGTCATCTTAGGATCAGAAAGAATTGGACCAGCCTTGTACTGGTTCAAGTTTGCAATGGTTGTGTTAAACGTCAGGTCACCCTTAAGGAACAGGCCGTTTGCCTTGCGCTCCTCGGTAATCATGGCAAAACCGTGATCCATTGCCTCTGCAGCTGTCGAGAAGTTCATAAGGTGCTCGTTGACGTAGACACGACCGGCAGCTCTGGTTCTTACACCAAAAATTGTTTCAAGAAGCTCTGTTCTACCAGCGCCGACAAGACCATACAGACCAAAAATCTCACCCTTCTTTACATCAAAGGTGACGTCCTGAAGGTATGGCTCATATTTAGTTGAAAGGTGCTGAATAGAAAGATACGTCTTACCAGGTGTGTTAGTAACGTCTGGGAAGCGATTCTCAAGTGAGCGGCCGACCATTGCCGAGATAAGCTCATTCATGTTGGTCTCATTTGAGCGCTTGGTCATAACAAGCTTACCGTCACGAAGAACTGAAATGTCGTCGCAAATCTCAAAGATCTCATCCATCTTGTGAGAGATGTAGACCAAAGAAATTCCCTGCTCTTTGAGCATGTGAATCATCTCAAAGAGTTTCTCGACCTCTTGGGTCATAAGTGAAGAAGTAGGCTCATCCAGAACAATAATCTTAGCGTTGTAGGAAATTGCCTTGGCAATCTCGACCATCTGACGCTGAGATACAGACATGTTCTTCATAGGCTGAGTTAGATCAACCGTCATGCCCAGACGCCTAAAGAGCTCGTTTGCTTCTTTTTTCATGCGCCCCTCGTCGACAACACCCATTGCATTAACGGGATAGCGACCAAGGAACAAGTTATCTACAACATTTCTATCAAGGCACTGGTTAAGCTCCTGGTGAACCATTGCGACGCCATTCTCAAGTGCGTCTTTTGGTCCAGAGAAATTAACCTCTTTGCCGTCAAGAAATATCTTGCCTTCATCTTTTTGATACGTACCAAACAGGCACTTCATCATGGTAGATTTGCCTGCGCCGTTCTCTCCCATAAGACCCATAACGGTTCCACGGCGTACGTTCATTGAAATGTGATCCAGAACGCGGTTACGTCCAAAGGACTTGCTCATTCCATCAATTGTTAGAACGATATCGTTTTCTGTATCTGCCATGTAATCACCCCTTATCTCGCTAAGTTATTGCGCTTATTCGCGAGAACACCGGAGGAGAGCAGGTGTCTCCCCTCCGGTATTGTTTCGTGCTATCGACTACTTAATTACTTAAGCAGCTGGGTATAGGAAGAACCGTTGTCGGTCTTAACCATGTTGAATGCAAATGCATCGTACTCGTCAGGGTTGCCAAGACGGTTGGTAATGTTGGACTCAGTCTGGCCATCGCCTGCGATGAACTCAACGTTGAGGTTGAGCAGTGGAGCATACTTCTTGAGCAGTGGTACATAGGTTGAACCAAGGAAGTTGTCGCCAGAGTTGTAGGTGTTGAGCCAAACCTTCTTCTCTGGGTGCTTGTCTGCGCTCAGCTGCTTAGAAGCCTCTGGATAGGTAGTGGTTGCGTCAAGGTTGTCCTTGTAGTTCTCAGCGGTAACTGCAAGGTTGAGAGCGTAGTAAGAACGCTGCTCTGCAACATACTTGTAGTCCTTGGAGTCAATCTTGTTGCCAGCATCGTCTGCGGACTCAATGCCGGTATTGATGTCAGCGCCGTCAAGAGCGTTGCGGAGCAGACGGAGAGTCAGATAAGCCTGAACATCTGGGTGCTGGGAAATGGTGCCTGCATAGCCGTCAGCAATAGCTGCAACAGCGTCAGAGTTAGCGTCGTAACCAAAGGTTGGGACCTTCTGAGCCTTTGACCATGCGTTGAAGATGGACATGCCCATACCGTCGTTGTTGGAAACAACAACATCAATCTGATCGCCGAAGGAAGAAGACCAAGCAGCAATTGCGTTACCAGCGGTTGCAGCATCCCATGTTGCACCAGCGGTGTTCTTCATCTCCTGAGAAGCAAGCTCACGGATGGTGTAGGACTTGCCGCCGACCTCAAGCTTGCCGTCCTGAACAACAGAAGCGGAGCCATCGGTGTTGGTGCCTACTGGATCGGAAATAATCTTGCCGTCCTTCTCGATGCCAGTACCAAGTGCCTTACGGACACCACGAGTACGAGCGATAGAGTCGTTGTGACCAATGTCACCAATTGCAAGAACGTAACCAATGATGCCGTCCTTGTTGCGATCAAGCTCAGCTGCGTGAGCCTTGATGTAATCAAGAACCATCTGGCCCTGGAGCTCTGCACCCTGAACTGCATCAAAGCCAACGTAATAAGTGTCTTTGTTGAAGTTAAGAGTGTTTGTATCAAGCTCACCAGTGGAGCTGTTGGAAGGCTGGCGGTTAAAGAAGACAACAGGCTTATCCTTGTTCTCTACCTTTGCATCTTTAGCGCCTTCCTCTTTTTTCTCGCTAGGTGCGCAAGCTGCAAGAACGCTAGATCCACCAACGCTAAGAACGCCTAGACCACAGAACTTTAGAAAACTGCGACGAGACACATCCATAGTAGTGACCTTTCTCATTTGTTATGCCTTTTGCATAACACTGACCTTAATGAGTACGTTAACAAATCTCATCACAGCTCTTTGTGAGATGTCGCTCAACGGTTGCAGAAATACCGTAAGCGTTATGTTTTGTACCTTTTACGGTGTCAATTTTGAAGTTTTTGAGGATAAATAAAGAAAAACCGGTCAAATGACCAAATTGTCGAGAAGAGCGTCCTCTTCAAATCTGTGAATAAAAATATGCCTAATGCGAGAAAACCAGAACGGTTCTTTAAACAAAAAAAGACCAGGCATTGCCTGGTCTTGAAAATTCTGGCTCCCCGAGCAGGATTTGAACCTGCGACACGCTGATTAACAGTCAGCTGCGCTACCGCTGCGCCATCGGGGAATATGTGTGCTTCTCAGCGGTGTTTAAGTATAGAGAGACATTCCAAACCATGCAAGCATTATTTAGAAAAAATTTATTCAAATTCCTCTTACACAATCTCTCACACCTAAACCAAGAAGCTACTCCTCCATGTAGTCCTTAAGACGACCAGACCTAGAAGGATGACGAAGCTTTGCCAAGGTCTTGGACTCAATCTGACGAATACGCTCACGCGTAACGCCAAACTCCTTGCCTACCTCTTCAAGGGTACGAGGATGACCGTCCTCAAGACCAAAGCGGAACTTAATAACCTTACGCTCACGATCAGCAAGGCCGTCAAGAACCTGCTCAAGCTGCTCACGAAGCATTGAATCAGAAGCTGCATCTGGTGGAGCAACAGCTGAAGAGTCCTCAATAAAGTCTCCAAGCTGGGAATCTTCTTCTTCACCAATAGGCGTCTCAAGAGAGACGGGCTCCTGGCTAATCTTCTGAATCTCGCGGACGCGATCAGGAGACATACCCATTTCTGCGCCAATCTCTTCTGGAGAAGGATCTCTACCAAGATCTTGCAGAAGCTGACGCTGAACACGGATAAGCTTATTGATTGTCTCTACCATGTGAACAGGAATACGAATGGTACGAGCCTGGTCCGCAATAGCACGGGTAATTGCCTGGCGAATCCACCATGTAGCATATGTTGAGAACTTAAAGCCCTTGGTGTAGTCGAACTTCTCGACAGCACGAATAAGGCCCAGGTTACCTTCCTGGATAAGATCGAGGAACAGCATGCCACGGCCAACATAGCGCTTAGCAATTGAGACGACAAGACGAAGGTTTGCAGAGATAAGCTGCTGCTTAGCGTCAAGTCCTACGGACTCAATACGCATAAGGCGGCGCTGCTCTGCACGGTTGAGCTCGATGAGACCATCCTCAAAGTCCTCCAGCTTCTGGGAGGCTGCAGTACCTGCCTCAATCTTCATAGCAAGGTGAACCTCTTCTGATGCAGTAAGCAGGTCTACCTTACCAATCTCTTTAAGATACATGCGGACAGGATCGCCGGTAAGCATAACCGTGGTGGTATCTGAGCGACGAGCACGAGCGCGAGAAGAACGTTTTGGCTTAGAGACTTTTGCCTTAGAAACAGAGCGGAGAGCCTCTTTGACCTCACGTGCCTCATTTACGGCATCAAAATCTTCATCATCTTCATCTTCAAAATCAGATGAGTCATCCAAGTCATCATCGGATGAAAAATCATCCTCTACGGCGTCATCTTCAATGGCGAAAGAAACGGTTGCTTCAGATGCGGTAGTAATCTCTACACCTTTAACGCGCAGCGAATCGTACAGATCAGAAAGCTCATCATCGTTAACGTCAACGTCACGAATGGCAACCTGAATATCGTCTTCGCTGATACTACCGTTAGACTTTGAAGAACTTACCAGATCATCAACAATTTTAGTAAGCTCATCTGAGAGTTTGACCTCTTCATTTGCCTTTTTTGCAGCCACAAATATCCTTTCGATAGATTAGCGCAAGTCTTTATACCCAAAAGTTTCTCTACCTAATCAAACTACTCATTTTAATTTATAAAAAATCAGATGAGTAGCATCCCCATAAAATGAGTATTTTCTATTGCCCCGAAGTAAGCCTCTTGCCTAGCTCAAGAGCTCGTGTCTGAAGCTCCTGCGCAGCAGCAAGTTGCTCTTCAGCAAGTGTTCCGCTTGAAGACTCCCCTGCATAAGAACTGGAGCGCAAATTTGATCGAATTTCTCGTAATTTACGCTGTACCGAGTAGTAGTCAACAGTGTCCACAATAAACTCAAGCGAGCGACGTGTATCGGAGTTGCCCTCAGATATCACGCGACCAGAAGAAAGAATAGCTGCCGCATTTGGCTCAACAGCCGCAGCCGCGGCAACAACCTGCGCTGGCGTAGCACCCTCTGGAGTAGCAAGCATGGCCCATGCCATGGTTTGATGACGAGCATCGGCCCAGACAAAGTCTGCAATACGATCTTGATACTCTCGCACTAAAGACAAGTTTGTTGCCATAGCACTTAAGAGCTCAAGCTCTGAGTTAACCTGCCTGCGATCTTCTGCGGAGAGACCCTGTGAGCCTCGTGGCTCATACGTATCAGCAGAAACACTATACGCTGAAGGATCATCATATGGTGGCACCTCGTTATACGGTGGAACATCATCGTATGAGGGACCCTCGGCATAAGCTGGAGTTTTAGGAGCTGAGTTATACGAAGAGGTGTGGACATTCTTCTGAGGCTGTTTGCGCGCCATCTTTGAAGTGCGCGAATCTGCCGCGTCATCTTGAATAGGCGCGGCCTTAATTGCGCGCTTTGCTTCCTCGACATCAATATGAAGCAAATCGGACACGCGAAGTGCATACTCGCTCAGCAGCACCGATGTCTTAAGCGGGGCCAACAGAGACGCTAAAGCCTCAAGCGCTTTGACTCGACCACCGGGTACAGATAAGTCAAACTGAGCTGTGGTGGCATCAAAGACAAAGTCCATAAGCGGGCGAGCTGCATCTAAGATAGGACGTAGCTTATCTGCACCTGATTCGGCGAGAAACTCCATGGGGTCCTGGTTATTTGGCAAAACAACACAGAGAAACGCAGCGGTTGTTTTATCGATAAATTTAATGGCACGAGCAGCAGCGTGTTGACCTGCAGCATCACCGTCAAACATGCAAATAATTTTGCGTGCACGCTGACGATCGATGAGTTTGACGTGCTCAGACGTAAATGCAGTGCCTAGAGCCGCCACAGTGTTGGTAAAACCAGCCTCATGCATGGCAATAACGTCAGTGTAGCCCTCGCAAATAATAGCCTCGGACTGGGCAGCAATAGTCTCTTTTGCAACATCGTAGGCAAAGAGGTGCTTACCTTTATTAAAGACAGAAGTGTCCCTGGTATTAAGGTACTTTGGAGCGTTTTCTACCTTTTTAGTGATTCGACCGCCAAAAGCAATAGTTCTTCCCTGCTCATCATGAATAGGAAACATCACTCGATCATAGAACCAGTCGCTGATGCGACCATTGCGCTCAATGGCAAGGTTTGCAGCAATCATCTCTTGCGTGGTATAGCCACATTTACGCAGATGCGCTACAAGCGCGCCTCTGCCAGGTGCATATCCCAGCTTCCAGCGCTTGCAGACAGCCGCACCAAATCCGCGACCAGAGAGATATGCACGCGCCGCCTCAGGACCTTCTCCCCTTCCGCGCATAAGCATGGAGTGGAAGTAATTCTCGGCCTCGGTAAGGCACTCAATTAAGCGATTCTTGCGGGGACCCTTAGAAACACGAGCCTCTTCTGTAAGGGTAATTCCGGCTTTATCGGCAAGATATCTGATAGCGTCAGGAAAATCTAGATTTTCTCGCTTCATGACATAGCTAAAGATGTCTCCACCTTCGGAGCAAGCACCAAAGCAGTGCCAGAGACCCGTAGAAGGATTTATCTTGAATGAAGGGCTTTTTTCTTGGTGGAAAGGACAGCATCCCCAATAGTCCTGACCTCGGGGTTTTAGCTCAACTGTCTCGGAAACAAGCGTGACAAAATCTGTGGCTTGTCTTACGCGCTCTTTATCTTCGTCAGTTATCATCTTCCACCTCCCCGCTTCCTAAGTTATATGAAGTCGTACCCAGATTCTGGGCTACCCAATCTATATTTCCACGAACGGCACACTTGAGCTCTTCAAGCGAATCAAATTTTATAGATTCCCTCAGTCTCTTCACAAATACCGTCTGAACCTGCGAGTCATATAAGTTGCCGCTAAAACCTAGGAGATTAGCTTCAAGCAAAGGCCCTGTTTGAGACTGAAATGACGGAGCTTTTCCCACATTAACCGCAGCGGGCCATGCTGTTGCGCCGTGAACCACATAGCACGCATACACGCCATCTTGAGGAATGCAATCACGCAGGTCAAGCGAAACATTTGCAGTTGGAAAGCCAAAACCAGTACCCTGGCCTCGACCGTGTTTGACTACGCCACTCACAAAGTGCCAGCGGCCCAACAGACTTGCTGCTTCCTCAACTTTACCCTGCTCAAGCAAGTCTCTAATACGAGTTGCAGAGATTTTCTGTCCACCTGAGCAAAAGAGCTCATGGGCGTGAACTTCAAAGCCATGCTTATGCCCAAGCGAGGTGAGCAACGCGCTTCCTTCAGCTCCTTGTGCGCCCAAGCCAAAGTCAGAACCCACATGAACGGACACAGCCGAAACACTTGGAAGCAGCTTGTCCTCAACGTATTGCGTAGCGCTCAATGCCGCAAACTCACGGGTAAAGTGGTGCAGCAAAATGCCATCCACTCCCCATGCGGCAAGTGCACGAAGTCTATCTTCTCCCGAGAGCAAACGTCGAGGAGAGCCATCAAACAGCACCTCAACAGGGTCTGGCAGAAACGTCACAGCAACAAGTGGTACATTGCGAGCTTCGGCGTCCTTTTTTGCGCTAGCGAGAAGCCCTTGGTGACCCTCATGAAGTCCGTCGAAGACACCAAGCACGCACACGCAAGGTTGCCTGTAGCAGTCAGAACGCAATGTATAGAAGTCGGCATCACCAAGCTCACGTGGAGCCGGCAACTCACTTCCATACAAAACGGATTGTACTATGCGTTCTACCTTGTTCAACGTGCATCCTTACTTACACAAAATGCCTTGAGAGAAGTTAGTCTGACAGACAAGGCAGGAGCCCTGCTTTGACCAAATTCCTACGAGAGCTTCATTCCACACAAGGCTGACCAGCGAGTTATGAGCAATCTCAGAGAGATCTTCCGGAATACCAAAACGTTTTCCAACCTCAACACACTTGTATTCTGCTGCAGTCAACCTGTGCACAGGGTATCCCAGAACCTCAGTTGGATTGAGGTGTTTAGCTTCAAGTACCTGAGCTGGGCTTTGTTCAAGCTCTTCTAATAAAGCGCAGTTCCCAAGTGTGATTGGACCAGAGAACGTCCTTCTCAGTCCACTAATATGAGCCTCTGTTCCAAGAGACTGACCAAGGTCTCGAGCAATACTTCTAATGTAGGTGCCTTTTGAAACGTCAAACGCAACCGTCCATACCAGTGATTCATCCGTAGTAGAAGGTTTGCGCACTGCCAAAAGAGTAGCGTCGTAAATAGAGACTCTACGTGCTGTTAGTTCTGGCGTCTTACCTTCACGAACAAGCTGATAGGCACGCTTGCCATCAACAGAGATTGCAGAAACTGCAGGTGGAAGCTGGTCTACCGTACCCACCAGCTTTGCGCATGCAGCGCGAGCAAACTCTTCCTCACGCAACTCCGCTGAGACAGGTGCCGTGACCACAATCTCACCGTCTGCATCATCGGTTGAGGTACGAGCCCCAAACGAAATGTCGGCTACATACCCTTTTCGGTCAAGCGTCAGAAGGCCCAAAAGCTTTGTAGCAAGTCCAATGCCCACTACCAGCACGCCACTTGCATTAGGATCCAAAGTGCCTGCGTGTCCCACGCGTTTCTCGCCAAATGCGCGACGAACGCGAGAAACTACGTCATGGCTGGTCAAGCCAAGCGGCTTATCAACTGCAATAAGTGCGTTAATTCCACTTGCTCCTCGCTTCACCTATGACTCCTTGTCAAGGGCGAGAAGATCGATGAGCAGAGGGACTATCTGGGTAAACACATCGTCAATGGTGCCTTCAGCGGTAAAGCCTGCGGCTGCAGTGTGTCCGCCGCCGCCCATTTGTCGAGCTACGCCAGAAATATCAAGCTCTGATTTTGAACGCAAATTGCCACGAACTTTTCCGCCGTCAACCTCTTTGAGGAAGAGAGCAATTTCAGTTCCCTCAACGCAGCGCACAATGTCTACCAGGCCATCCATCTCGGCAAGAGGAACGCCTGATGCAGAAAGATCTGCGGTGGTGACGTAGCTGTAAGCAACGCGACCCTCACCAAAAGTGCGGATGCGACCCATAACCTTTGCGGCAAGGTGAAGGTAGGCCAAACGATCACTCTGATAGACATGAAGTGCAATTTGAGATGGAGAAGCACCTGCTTCTACCAGCAAACTTGCAACCTCAAAAGCCTCGCCGTCAGCGTTTTGGTACTGGAAACGACCAGTATCAGTTACCAGGGCACACATAAGGCATTGTGCCTCTGATGGAACAAGCTCTGCGCCCAAATGACAGGCAAACTCGGTGATAATGACGCCAGTTGCCGCTGCATCAGGACGCACGAGCCCTGCATTCCAATACACGTTGTTATAGGGGTGATGGTCAAGCACTGCCACTGTCTTGGAGCGTTCCATCAGTGCTTCTGCATCTGCCAAGCGACCTGCAGTAGATAGGTCTACGCAGATAAAAAGGTCTGGAGTACCCTCGTACTTATTTGCAGGCACAAAGCTGTCAGTACCATCAAGAAACTTGTAAATACGTGGTACTTCCCCATCAGCATCTGCCAAAAGATTAGTAACAGTTTTGCTAGGCCATCTTCTCTGAATAATGGAAGAAAGTGCTAATCCAGAGCCAATAGCATCTCCATCAGGAGAAGTGTGTGCGCAAACAACGATTGACGAGGCCTGCTCAATCAGAGCTATAACCTCGTCAAACTCTGGACGACTGACTTTTGTATTCAGTGACGTCACTTACTTACGCCTCCTCGTCAGAATTCTCTTCATCAGAAGCTAGAGGGTATCCAAACTCGTCTTTCTCGACACCAAGAGTTGGTGGAACTACCTCAAGCGCCTGAGCAATGCGCTCAGCCTCATCGGTAGTGGTATCAATCTTAAAATCGAGCTCAGGAGTTACGCGCCAGTTCAACGCATGACCCAAAAGCGAGCGAATCCTACCCTTTGCACGCTTGAGAGCTGCGAGGACCTTCTCGTAGCGATCAGGCTCACAGCTTACATAGGCACGCATAAAGGACTTATCAACCGAGACCTCGCAGCTTGTGACAGTCACAAGCTGGAGATCAGGGTCGGAAATTTCAAACAAAAGGATCCAGCTGAGCTTTTCTCGAGAAATCTCATTAGTACGACGAGAAAACTGATTCTGTTTCATGCTGTCCCTTCTTACTCGGTACGAGCCACCTGCTCAATGCGATAGCCCTCAAGCTGGTCGCCAGGCTTGATGTCCTGGAAGTTCTCAAGGCCAATACCGCATTCGTAGCCGGATTTAACGCTCTTAACGTCGTCTTTGAAGCGCCTGAGCGATGCAATCTTTCCATCGTAGACAACAAAGCCGTCACGGATGAGGCGGATGTTATCGTCGCGGGAAATCTCACCATCAGAAATCATGCAGCCGGCAGCAATACCAACCTTAGGTACCTTGAAGGTATCGCGAACTTCAGCAACGCCGGTCTGGACTTCCTGCTCAGTTGGCTTAAGCATACCAATACGAGCTGCATCAATCTCTTCGATTGCCTTGTAGATGACGCTATACGTTCTGATTTCAACACCTACACGCTCTGCAGCAAGCTTAGCCTTTGCATCTGGACGGACGCCAAAGCCAATGATAATTGCGTTGGATGCGTCAGCGAGAACAACGTCTGTCTCGGTAATGCCACCAACAGCAGAGTGGATGGTGCTGATACGAACCTCGGACTGGTCCATCTTGTCCAGAGAATCCTGGAGAGCCTCGATGGAGCCCTGAACGTCAGCCTTGATGATGAGGTTGAGTTCCTTGACGTCACGGTCAGCCATGGTGTCAAAGAGGTTCTCAAGGGTAACGTGCTTAACACGGTTCTGCTCTTCAATACGAGCCTTAAGGGCGCGCTGATCAGCAAGCTCACGAGCGTCGCGCTCCTCCTGGAAGACGCGGAACTCATCGCCTGCGCCAGGAACGGTTTGCAGACCAAGAATCTCAACTGCATCAGAAGGACCAGCGGTAGTAACTGCGTTGCCCTTAGGATCAAGCATTGCGCGAACGCGTCCAAATGCCATACCAGCAACAAGAGCGTCGCCGATATGGAGTGTACCGCGGGTAACCAGAACAGTAGCAACAGAACCGCGACCACGGTCAAGCTTAGCCTCAAGAACGTTACCAGACGCAAAGGTGTCTGGATTGGCCTTCAGCTCAAGGACATCTGCCTGCAAAAGAATAGTCTCGAGAAGATCGTCGATGCCCAAATTCTGCTTAGCGGAGATATCAACAAACATGTTCTGTCCGCCCCACTCCTCAGGAATAACACCGTACTCGGTGAGCTCCTGACGAACACGGGTAGGATCTGCGCCTGGCTTATCAATCTTGTTGACTGCAACAACAATTGGAACGCCAGCAGCCTTTGCGTGGTTGATAGACTCAATGGTCTGAGGCATAACACCGTCGTCTGCAGCAACAATCAAGATGACAATATCGGTGACCTTTGCACCACGAGCACGCATAGCGGTAAAGGTCTCGTGACCTGGGGTATCGATGAAGGTAATCTCACGGTCGTTAATGGTGACCTGAGAAGCACCGATTGCCTGTGTAATACCACCAGCCTCACCAGCTGCAACGCCGGTGTGACGGATTGCGTCCAGGAGTGATGTCTTACCGTGGTCAACGTGACCCATGACGGTAACTACTGGAGGACGTGGCTTCAAATCCTTAGGATCATCGTAGAAGGTGAAGGAATTCTCCTCCTCCTTGGACATAATCTTAATCTGGCGACCAAGGTCATCAGCAACAATCTCAATAAGCTCATCAGACATGGTCTCGGTAAGCGTCAGAGGATTGCCAAGCAGGAACAGGCGCTTAATAATGTCATTTGCAGGAACACCAAGAAGTTCAGCAAGTTCAGAGACAGTAGAACCCTGAGGGACCTTTACAGTATCAAGCTGGGAAATATCCTGGTCGTTTGCAAGTGCTTCCTCAATACGCTGCTCCATAGCAGCCTCTGCAGCCTGCTTCTGACGACGCTCTTTACGCTTTTTACGGCGGCCAGTGGACTCACGGCTTGCCTCTTCAATAGCAACGCGAGCCTCATCTAAAACGCGGCTTCTGTTGTAAGCCTCAGCCTCACGCGCCATGCGGCTATAACGGTCTTCTCCGTCATCTCCACCGCGACGATTCTTCTTGCGTTTGCCGTTTGGACGCTCATCAGACATGGAAGCGTCATCACGCTCATTCTTGAAGTTATGACGAGAAGGAGTGCCACTTGCCTCGCTTGCATTAGCGCGAGCGTGGTTTCTAGGTCCCTTCTCAGCCTTCTTCTGAGCAGCGGACTCCGCTGCCTGCTGCTTCAATACCTCTTCCTGCTGAGCAATCTGGTCAAGCAGGTTATTGAAAGAAGGAGCAGCCTTAGGAGCGGTATCCTTTACGCGGTTACGCTCGGCCTCTTCAGCCTCAAGACGCTTCTTCTCTTCCTCAGCGCGGCGGCGCTCCTCTTCTTTCTTGCGAGCAGCCTCCTCTTTTGCGCGCTTCTTCTCTTCCTCTGCACGCTCAGCCTCACGCCTTGCCTCTGCAGCAAGTCGCTCAGCCTCTGCTGCCTCTGCGGCTGCCTTTGCCTCTTTGGCAGCAGCCTCTTCCTCAGCAGCCTTCTGAGCTGCAATTTCAGCGGCACGAGCCTCCATAATAGGCTGGAGTTTCTTACGAACAATAGAGATATATGCATCTTCAAGCGTAGAAGAAGCGGACTTTGCAGGAATCTTCATGTCCGCAAGGTGCTCGAGCAATTCCTTGCTCTGCATACCATATTCTTTGGCAAGGTCATGTACACGCATTTTTGCCATATATGAAAACCTTCCGGTTGACGGGATAGTTACGGGTAGTTGACTAGATCAGTGAGTCTGGATCAGAAGAAATCTCTGCATTCTCCATGTCATCATGAATGCCGCAGAAATCAGAACCAGGTCTTGCCATATTGCGGCAAGGAGTTCCGTTAGGGCTCACATACTTGCAACGATGAGCAATCTCTTCCTCGTCAACAGTCTCTTCAACAACCTCAGGAAGGTTGTTCAGAATACTTGCAGCAAGGGATTCGTTCTTGATGTCAATGTGAAGACCAGTTAGGCGAGCAGCAAGGCGAGCATTCTGGCCCTCTTTACCAATTGCCAAAGACAGCTGATCATCAGGAACAATAACAGTTGCGTGTCCTGTAGCACCATCAACAATAACGCGAGAAACGCGTGCAGGTGAAAGTGCAGACGCAACGCAACGAGCAGCATCGTCAAACCAAGGCACAACGTCAACGCGCTCTCCACGGAGCTCAGAAACTACGGTGCGAACACGGCTGCCCTTAGGACCAACGCAAGCACCAACTGGATCAAGGCGCTCGTCAACGGAAGAAACAGCAATCTTGGAGCGAACGCCAGCCTCACGAGCAATGGAGCGGATGCTTACAACACCGTCATAAACCTCTGGAACCTCAAGCTCAAAGAGACGACGAATAAGATCTGGGTGGGTACGAGAAACAACAATTGGTGGACGCTGACGCTCACCACGAACTGCTGGCTGAGTTGCATTAGGATCGCGAACGTCCACGATAATTGCCTTAATGCGCTGGTTGTGAAGGTAACGCTCGCCTGCTGGACGCTCATCGCGCTCATCAGGGAAACGGCGCTGATCAAAGTGTGGAAGCTCTGCCTCAACACCCTCACGAATCTTAATGATGGTGAAATCAGGAGTGGACTGAAGAACAGTACCTGTGATGATGTCACCAATGCGGCCACGGAACTCATCATAAATCTGAGCACGGGCGGCATTGCGCACAAGGGTCTTAATCTCTGCCTTAGCATGCTGTGCAGCAATACGGCTGGTATCTGGAGGAGTTACATCAACCTCGTCAAACTCGGTGTACAAACCGGTCTCCTCATCTGGCTCGCCCTTAGGGACAAGCTCATAGACGTAGACACGACCAGTAGCCCTATCAATGGTGACACGGGCGCCAAAATCAAGATGGAGGACGTCAGCATAGCTTTTTGCCAGAGACTGCTCCAAACGGTCCAGAAGATACAACTCATCGATGTGCTTCTCCTGGCAAAGCAACATCAAAGCTTCCATCATTTCAGATGCCATGAATAATCCTCTCTATCTACTTCTTGGCTGAGGCCGAGAAATCAAAAACTGGTTTAATAACGCACTTCTTTAACTCAGACAAATCAACAGTACAGACTTCATCTTCTGTCTGGATTGAGATAGTTGTACCCTCAATGCCCAAGAGTTTGCCGGTAAATTTACGGCGTCCCTCTGTGGCGGTAGTCTGAAGCTGAATCTCTTCTCCTGCAAAGCGCTCAAAGTCTTTTGCGCGGCGAAGCGGACGAGCCATTCCTGGAGAAGAAACCTCCAAGGTAAATGATGCTGGGAAAGGATCAAGCTCATCTATGGTCTCTGAGATCCATGAAGTTTCTTGAGCAACCTCATCAAGAGAAATGGTCTCTGCTGTCTCATCATCATGGTCAATTCTTACTCTGACCACAGGATTCTTAGAAGAACCAACAATCTCAACATCAACAATATCAATGTGGTGATTGAGTGCAGCCTGCTCGAGTGCGGACAAGATTTTCTGTGTTGCACCTTCGTTTTGCATTTGACCTCCTCATCTACATACAGAAAGGAAGCGGGGTCAAAACTCAACCCCACTTCCAACTAATAACAACTACGTTTAGAGATATCTTACGAGATAAAGGGCTTCTCGTCAAGTGTTTTTGCTGTTAGGCAACGATGTTCACAAGTCGACCCTTAACAACAATGACTTTTCTAATCTCTTTACCCTCAAGCTGATCAGCAATTGCCTCAGTTGCGGCTGCAGTGAGCTCTTCCTCAGAAGCATCGGCAGAGACCTCAATGCGAGCGCGGACCTTACCCTTAAGCTGAACAGCAATTTCAACGGTATTGCTCTTTGCCTGCTCTGGGTCAAACTCTGGCCAAGGCTGGTGATAGACAGGTGTGTCTTTACCCAGAGCCTCGTGGCTGAGCTCCTCAGCCCAGTGAGGAATAATTGGAGCCAGCATGGCAACAACATCATTTGCAACCTTATAGCAAAGTGCAGCATCTCTAGACTCTGCAGGAACCTCGTTGATATAGGCGCTTGCTGCATTAACCAGCTCCATGACTGCAGAAATAGCAGTGTTGAACTGGCCCTTGTCAAACTCAGTGGTGCAGCGGATTCCCATAGCGTTGAGGACGCGATTAAGCTCAAGTGACTTTGCGTCCAAAGTGGTGTGGTCGAGTACGGCAGAAGTATCAGCGGTGCGAGAGAGTTCCCAAACCACACGCCACGCACGCTTGATAAAGCGGTTTGCACCTGCAACGACCTTCTCGTCCCAGTCAAAATCCTTCTCTGGTGGAGCAACAAAGAGAATGGCAAGACGCATCGTATCTGCACCATAAGGCTCAATGACAGAGCTTGGAGGCACAACGTTACCCTTTGACTTTGACATGGTGTCGCCGTGCTCATCCTTGACCATGCCCTGGGTCATCAGGTTCTTAAATGGCTCGTCAATAGCAATCATGCCCAGGTCACGAAGGACTTTAGTAAAGAAACGAGAATACAGAAGGTGCAGAATTGCGTGCTCAATGCCACCAATGTAGTTATCTACCGGCATCCAGCGATCCACTGATTCTTTAGAGAAAGGAAGTTCGGTGTTGTGTGGATCGCAGTAGCGCAGATAATACCAGCTAGAGCAGGTGAAAGTGTCCATGGTATCAGTGATACGCTTGGCGGGCTTGCCGCACTTTGGACAGGTGGTCTCTACAAACTCCTTGCACTCTGCAAGAGTGTCGCCTGCTGCCAGGTCAAGATTGTCTGGAAGCGTAACAGGGAGCTGATCATAAGGAACTGGGACGTCACCGCAGCAATCGCAGTGAATCATTGGAATTGGATTGCCCCAGTAACGCTGCCTTGAGATGAGCCAGTCACGAAGGCGGAACTGAACAGTTCTACGTCCAACGTTGTGCTCGGTCAGATAGGCAACAACTGCCTCTTCTGCCTCGGAATGCTTACCGCCACGAAGTCCAGTGAAAGGACCAGACTGAACAAGAATACCAACGGTATCCATTGGACCGTCCCAGTCAACGGAAGTTACCTTGTACTCGGAAACTCCCTTGAGCTCCTCGTAAATATCAGTTCCCTCTTCGCAAATAATAGGAACAATAGGCAGGTCATACTTCTTAGCAAAGTCAAAGTCGCGCTTATCGCCTGATGGAACACCCATAACGGCGCCAGTACCATAGTCGAGAAGGACGTAGTCAGCAACCCAAATTGGTACGGTCTGTCCGGTAACGGGGTTAATTGCGTAACGGCCTGTGAATACACCGTGTTTCTCGCGGTCTGTTCCCTGGCGATCAATGGAAGAAACCTTTACGGCCTCCTCGTGAAGGGCGTCAAAGGCAGCCTTGTACTCTGAATCCTCTACCAGCTCAGCAGCAAGCTTGGACTCTGGTGGAAGCAGCATGAAGGTGCAGCCGTAGATGGTGTCTGCACGAGTGGTAAAGACAGTCATCTTAGTATCGGTTGGTGTGACACCATCGGTATCTGCCAGGGTAAAGTCAATTTCTGCACCCTCGGAGCGTCCAATCCAGTTAGCCTGCATAGCACGAACACGCTCTGGCCAGCCCTCAAGCTGGTCAAGGTCATCAAGAAGCTCCTGCGCGTAATCAGTGATGCGCAGGTACCACTGAGAGAGCTCACGCTTCTCTGGAACCGCACCACAGCGCCAGCACTTACCGTTAACTACCTGCTCGTTTGCAAGAACAGTTTTATCGTTAGGACACCAGTTAACTGGGCTTGTTGCACGATATACCAGGCCCTTCTCAAGCATCTTGAGGAAGATCCACTGACCCCATTTGTAGTACTCAGGGTCACATGTGTTAAACATGCGGTCTTTGTCGTAAGCAAAGCCCATGCGGAACATGGTCTTTACAGCCTGGTCAATATTCTTATGAGTCCACACAGAAGGCTGAGTATTGTGCTTAATAGCAGCGTTTTCTGCAGGAAGACCAAAAGCGTCAAAGCCCATTGGATGCAACACGTCAAAGCCACGCATACGAGCCTGACGAGCCATAGCATCGCCAATGGTGTAGTTACGAGCGTGACCCATGTGAAGATCGCCTGAAGGATAAGGGAACATCTCTAGAACGTATTTTTTAGGCCTTGAGCTGTCTTCTTCTGTCTTGTAAAGATTCTGCTCTTCCCAGACACGCTGCCACTTAGTTTCAATAGCCTCAGCATCGTAAGCAGGAAAATCACCTGTATCGGATACGTTCTGTACTTCCTCGTTTTCCACGAGTTCCCCTTTCTTATAGCGATGCGTCACCAAGCAAAATACTTGGTGACGCCAGTAGTCCATACATCCTGTGAGTTATGAACGGAAATTGTAGCTGACCTGCTGGTTTGAATCTTTCAGCAAGACGTCGTGTGCGCCGCCCTCAACAATTGAAGTTGAAGAGACAAGCGTAATCTTTGCCTTATCGCGAAGCTCAGGAATATCAAGAGCGCCGCAGTTGCACATGGTGGACTTAACCTTCAAAAGCGATGCATCAACGCCATCCTTCAAAGGACCTGCGTATGGAACGTAGGAATCAACACCCTCGACAAAGGAAAGACCGCGCTTATTGCCGCCAAGGTCATAGCGCTGCCAGTTACGAGCACGTGCAGAACCCTCGCCCCAGTATTCCTTCATGTAAGAGCCGTTAACAATAACGCGGTCAGAAGGACTCTCATCAAAGCGAGCAAAGTAACGACCAAGCATCATGAAGTCAGAACCCATAGCAAGGGCCAAAGTCATGTGATAGTCGTAGACAATTCCACCGTCAGAGCAGATTGGAATATAGATGCCAGTCTCCTCAAAGTACTCATCACGAGCGCGAGCAACATCAATGACAGAGGTTGCCTGACCACGACCAATGCCCTTCTGCTCACGAGTGATGCAGATAGAACCGCCGCCGATACCAATCTTGATAAAGTCAGCGCCAGCCTCTGCCAAGAAGCGGAAGCCCTCAGCATCTACAACGTTACCTGCGCCAATCTTGACGGAATCACCGTAAGTTGCACGAACCCACTCAAGCGTGCGCTTCTGCCACTCGGAATAACCCTCAGAAGAGTCAATGCATAAAACATCAGCACCTGCATCAACAAGCAGAGGAACGCGGGTTTCATAGTCACGAGTATTAATACCAGCGCCAACCATGTAGCGCTTAGAGTCATCAAGAAGCTCATCTGGGGCAGACTTGTGGGAATCATAATCCTTGCGGAATACAAGGCTGACCAGATGGCCGTTCTTATCGACAATAGGAAGGGTGTTGAGCTTGTTGTCCCAGATAAGGTCATTTGCCTCTTTAAGGGTGGTATCCTCAGCTGCGGTAATAAGCTTATCAGCTGGGGTCATAAACTCAGAAACAAGCTTAGAGCGATCATCGCGAGAAGGACGATAGTCACGAGAGGTAACAATACCTACGAGCTTACCGCGAGAAGTGCCGTCATCAGTGACAGGCATGGTGGAGTGACCAGTCTTCTCTTTAAGGTCAAGTACCTCACCAAGGGTCATCTCTGGAGTGAGTGTTGAGTCAGAAACAACAAAGCCTGCCTTGTAGCTCTTAACCTCGCGAACCATCTGAGCTTCATTTTCAGCGGACTGAGAACCATAAATAAAGGCAATGCCACCCTGCTGGGCCAAGGCAATTGCCAGACGAGGACCAGAAACTGACTGCATTACTGCAGATACCATAGGAATGTTGAGCTCAATTGCGCTTTTCTCGCCACGCTTAAACTTTACCAGAGGAGTCTTCAAAGAAACATTTGCAGGGATGTTCTCAGCTGATGAATAGCCAGGAACCAAAAGATACTCAGAAAATGTATGCGATTCGCCTTCGAAGAACTTTGCCATTGTTTTTGGCTCCCTCCTGACCTACCGGTCATGCTCAACGTGTTTTGGCATTGTACCACCAGTGGAGCTAATTATTTAATTTGAACTCCCACTTGAAGCAATAACATCCTCAAAGTTAACAGCAATGTCATGTTTAGTAGGAACCCACTCAACCTTTTTGAACAAAGCCGCAACGGTAATAGGGATATACGTCATCATAAAAATAGGGAACGTAAAGAGATTGGTAAAAATACGCCACTTCTTCTTTACGTGGAAATGCTTGTACTCCGAGATAGTGGTAATAAGCGCCAGAACAAAGAAGACCGCATACATCGAGAAAACCGTCATGACCAAAGATCCCACGCTCATGGCAATCTCTGCGTCAGTAGCAACAAAGCCGTGACTCAAATAACCAACCAGCAGGTAGGTGCCATTAATAAAGGCTGAAAGCAGCGTCAAAATCATACCTGGAGCAATAGTCATCAGCATATCGTATGAAGCAAACTGACCCTTAAAAATACCCTTAATCAAATCAAAGCCATACGAGAAGAACACCTGGTAGAAGCCTTTTGTCCAACGCATACGCTGTGTCCAGGATGCCTTAAATGTTAAAGGCTGCTCATCAAAGAACTCTGCGGGCGCATAACCGATTTGGATGTTATGAGCGCTGCAGAAGGTGGAGAACTGAATATCCTCGGTAAGGGTATGGAAATCCCATCCATGCATACCTTTAATAATGCGAGAAGAAACCATCCAGCCGGAACCAGAAACAGCGCAGCTAGTGCCCATCATCATACGGGCGTTATTCAAGAACTTTGCCTCACGCATAAACCAGGTAGCATAGGCAGAACTTACCCAGCTAGAATCAAAATTTTTTGAGTTTCTGTAACTGGTGCAGACAAGATATCCTGCGTCAAAAGCCTGATTCATAATCTTTAAGTAACTTGGAGAAACCAGGTTATCGGCGTCCATAATAATGAAAGCCTCGTATTTGTCACCGTACTCATTAAGAATACGATCAAAACCGTAATCCATAACCCAGCTCTTACCTTTACGAGCAAGGTCATTTCTCTCCCAAGTAATTGCTCCAGCTTTTCTTGCCTCTTCAGCTGTTTTATCAGTACAAGCATCTGCAACAACAAAGACATCCATCAGCTCCCGAGGATAATCCTGAGAAAGAATAGACCTGACAAGATTGCCAATAACTGGCTCTTCGTTGTGGGCAGCAATAAAGAAAGCATAGCGGTGCTGCTTTTTTGCCTTTGGAAGCTTTACCTCACCCTTAACTAAGACGCGAAGGATATACACAATCTGATAGAAGTATGCGAGTGTAAAGAAAAGCCAGATAATAAAGTTAAAAACAACGATTGGAGTGATACCGAGTCTGTTAAATTGCAATGGCATATAACATCCCTAAGCTCATATCAACAGCCAAAACTCAAGCTGCACCTACAACAAAATGTAAATCTCACTAATGTATTAGTTTAGCCGAAATAGACCTGAACGTGAAATTAAGCTTTTAACAATTGAGGACAAATCTCATCTCCTACAGAAGTCCTTCCCATAGACATAGTGCTCTGAGAGAGTAGGGCTTCTTGCAGGTCTTTTGGTAGTGTGTCTGCCACCACGATATTCTCGCCCGTAAAAGGATGCTCAAACTGAACATGCCAGGAGTGTAAAAACTGCCTGTTAAGTCCAAGGTTAAGGCTTGTATCTTTTTTACCGTAGAGCTGATCGCCGACAACAGGATGACCAATGTGGCGCATGTGAACTCTAATTTGATGTGTACGACCTGTATAGAGGTGGCACTCAAGAAGTGAGTATCCCTCACCTTTTCTACCTGCCTCAAAACGCTCAAGTGTCCTGAACGTGGTAATAGCCTCTCGTGCGCCAGGCGCGTCTGATACGGTCATTTTGAGACGGTCTCGCGTTGAGCGAGCAATGCCCGTTTCAATGGTGCCAGAATCGTGGGCAACATAACCTTGTACCAAGACAATGTAGCGTCGGTCAAGCACGCGCAACCTAATGAGGTCTTGAAGAGCCTTTTGCGCCTCGTCTGACTTTGCTGCCAGCATAAGACCAGACGTATCCATATCAAGACGATGCACAATACCAGGACGTTCTTCTCCCTGAAGCATTCCTAGGTGTTCGTAGCCACAGTGGGCTACCAGGGCATTTGCCAAGGTATCATCAACGTGGCCAGGCGATGGATGGCAAACTAGGCCAATTTGCTTGGAGAGCACTATGAGATACTGGTCCTCAAAGCGAATATCAAGGGGAATGTCTGGGTTTGGACGTAAAAGTCCCGTTTGAGGCTGTGCGTCTGGAAGAGACACTAAGAGTCTATCGCCCAACATAAGTTTTTCTGACTTGGAGGTAGCCAGCGTAGCGTTGATGGTTACTCTTCCCTCTTCTACCAGCTTTGCGCAGGCACTTCTTGAGGGAAGTGTATCTTGGGCAGAAAGGAACGCATCTAATCTGACGCCGTCTCCTTCTGGTCCAACTAGTATGTCAACGATACGCTCATTCATTGCCACTACCCTGTTGCTGCTTTTTGTCCCAGATTATCCAGTACACAAAAGCAATAAGGATGCCACAGGTCACAAAGATATCCGCCACATTAAACACGGCAAAATTAACAAACGTTGTAGCAAAGAAATCAGTAACCTGACCATACAAAACACGGTCAATAGCGTTACCAATTCCGCCGCCTGCGATGCCTCCCAAAAGCGCAATAAGCGGCAGCGGGAGGTTTTTCTCGCGAACTACAAAGCTCACAAGAGCGGCGATAACCACGGCAGTGAGAGCCACAAAAAAGAGGGCATTTCCAGAGCCCACAGAAAACGCTGCACCGGTGTTGCTTACGTGGAAGAGCTCCATAACACCTGGGATAAAAGGTACTGCGGTTCCCTCTGGAATTGAGGTTCGTACCCAGAGCTTGGTTATCTGGTCGAGCACACAGGCAACAGCGCCCGCCCCGCAGAGAACTGCAAGGCGGGTCACTAGTGTGTGAGTTGTATGTTGCTGCTGGTCAGTGTTCATTTACGCAACAACATCGTGGCAGCGGTGGCAAAGGTGATCCTCACCAAGCTCGCGATAGTTCCAGCAACGGTCGCAGCGCTCGCCGTTTGCAGGATAGACGCTTACGCTCAGCTCAGAACCTTCAGAGACGGTAACCTCAGAGCAGACAAATGCCTCAGCAAAGTCAAGGCCAGCATGAGAAATGGATGCAGCCTGTTCAGCGGTAAGGGTAACCTCTGCACGAGTAGCCTGCGTGGTCTTCTCGGTAACAACACCTGCCTCAAGAGCGGTCTCGTATGCCTTAGTGTATGCGGCGCGAGCATCAACCAGTACCTGATATGCAGGAAGCAGTGCTGTGTACTCGTCAGTGCTCATAGGAGCCTTATACCAGTCGAGAAGAGCTGCGTACTTCTGACCATCACGCATAGACTCTGGCAGGAACTGCATAGCCTCATCGGTGGTGTAAACCAGAATTGGCTGCAGGTCATGAACAAGCATGGAGAGAATCTCTGCCCAAACAGTCTGAGCGCTTCTGCGTGTTGCAGAATCTGCAGCATCGCAGTACATACGGTCCTTAGTTGCGTTCAAATAACCGTTGGAAAGCTCAATGATGTAATCGTAGAGGGTACGGAAGACGTTATTAAAGCGATATCCCTCGTAAGCCTCAGTGACTGCAGCATGAACCTCGCACATACGTGCAAGAACAAGACGGTCGTACTCTTCAAGGTCCGCTACAGCAACTGCATCGGTAGCAGGATCAAACTGGCCCTCGAGCTCGCCAAGAAGGAAGCGCAGGGTGTTTCTGAACCTACGGTATGCATCGCCTACCTGGGAAAGAATGGCGTCATCGCAAGGAACGTCAGTGGAAGTGTCAACAGAAGCAACCCAAAGGCGTAGGACGTCTGCGCCACGCTCAGCACAAACGGCATTTGGATCAATGACATTGCCCAAAGACTTACTCATCTTTCGTCCCTGGCCATCAAGCGTAAAGCCCTGTGAGACAACGGACTTGTAAGGAGCAACTCCGTAAGCTCCAACAGAAGTCATGAGAGAACTCATGAACCAACCACGGTGCTGGTCGGAGCCCTCAAGATACATATCAGCTGGGAACTTAAGGTTTGGACGGTGTTTGCAGACAGCAGTGTGAGAAACACCAGAATCCCACCAAACGTCCAGAATGTCCTTGTTTGCCTTGAGATTGTGGCCGCCACACTTAGGACAGACGCAAGCGTCTCCTAAATAGGTCTTAGGATCGTCGGTGAACCAAGCATCAGAGCCCTTCTCGCGGAAAAGCTTGATGACAGCGTCAAGTGTCTGGTCATTGATGACGGTCTCGCCACAATCCTCGCAGGTGAAAGCTGGGATTGGAACACCCCAGTTACGCTGCCTGGAAATACACCAGTCAGGACGGCCCTCAACCATGGAGCCAATACGCTTTACCGCGTTTGCAGGATAGAACTTAACCTTTGTAAGCTCCTCTGCTGCCTGCTGACGCAGACCAGTTTTATCCATGGAGACAAACCACTGGCTTGTTGCACGGAAGATAACAGGCTCTTTACAACGCCAGCAGTGTGGATAGCTGTGAGTAATCTCCTCTGCAAGAATGAGCGTACCGCGGTCTTTGAGCCACTGGACAATGACAGGGTTAGCCTCATTGACTTCCATACCAGAGAAGGGGCCGCCGGTGCCTTGGCCGTCGCCCTTGAAGAAGTGACCATCATCATCAACAGGCATGGTCTGTGGAATATCAAAGCGAACACCAGCGTTGTAGTCGTCTACACCGTGGCCAGGTGCGGAGTGAACAACACCAGTACCATCGTCAAGGGTGACATACTCTGCATAAATAAACTTACCAGTGTTACCAAGATCACCAAAGATTGGCTGCTTGTACTCATTACCAGCAAGCTCAACACCGGTCTTCTTCCAGGTGTTGCCTTCTGCATTCTTGGCAAGCTTCCAATCGGTATAACCAAACTTAGTAGCAGCCTTTTCTGCAAGAGCCTCAGCAACAATCTCTACGTGTCCATCAGGAAGCTCAAGAGCAACGTAGTTAGCTTCTGGGTGCAGAATAACTGCCTCGTCTGCTGGCATAGTCCAAGGAGTAGTAGTCCAAATGTCTACCCAGGTCTTACCTGCATAAGCCTCAAGACCCTCTGGAACTGTGGTTAGCTCAAAGCGCACAAAAATAGCAGTTGAGGTGACATCGTGATACTCAATCTCTGCCTCAGAAAGAGCAGTGTGGTCATGAGTACACCAGTGAACAGGCTTGGTACCTCTATACACAGAGCCCTTGTCGTAGATTGCCTTGAAGATCTCAACATCAGTTGCGTCGTAATCGTTGACGTAAGTAAGATAAGGGTTGTCCCACTCGCCCAAAACACCAAGGCGCTTAAAGCCCTGACGCTGGGTATCTACCTGCTCAACTGCCATCTTGCGGCAAAGCTCACGGATCTTCTCGGTAGATAACTGATTGAACTTCTCTGTGCCAAGCATCTGCTCAACCTTGTGCTCGATTGGCTGACCGTGGCAGTCCCAACCAGGAACATACGGGGTCTGGAAGCCCTGCATAGCCTTATAGCGGTTGATGATGTCCTTGGAAATCTTATTCTGTGCGTGACCCAGGTGAATTGGACCATTTGCATAAGGAGGTCCGTCATGAAGAACAAACTTGTCATGTCCCTCATTCTTCTTCATCAGGAGTTCATAGACGTTGTTTTGGTCCCAATCAGCCAAACGCTGAGGCTCGTTCTGCGCAAGTGATGCGCGCATAGGAAAGCCTGTGTTTGGCAGGTTGGTGGTCTTTTTGTACTCGTTTGCCATCAAGCACAACCTTTCTGGGCACAAATAAAGCGCCCGTCCCTCACAGCTGGGACGAAGCGCCACAATACACTTCGTTGTAACCACCCAGCGACGGATATGTCCGTTTACTCGGCTGGCCTGTCACGGCGACCATTTCCGGCAGCATCTACTAGTACAAAAACCTGTACGTTTGAACTGCAGCTCCGAGGTGATGTTCACACGGACGCAAATGCGGACTTCCACCAACTCCGCTCGCTTGAGATTTGCGCTACCCAGCTACTGTCCTCATCACAGCTTGTGTAAGTAATACTACCACGTCTTGCACTCATTGAACTAAGTAATACACACGCTTAAACCGTTTTTAACAAATTATGCGAAATCCAAATTTTAAATTTTTTTAGAAATAAAAAAAGAAGAGTGGGTACAACAAACCTAATATCTAAGTGAGCTCATATCATATTTGAGCCAAACAGGTAAAGGGACGTGTATGGCAGATAACAATAACAAGCACCGTAGATCTATGTCAATGCTACTCTATATTGCAGTAGCCATCTTTGTATATCTCCTGCTTAGCAACACATTATTACCAGGACTTCTGCGTCAACAGGTACAAACTGTCTCGTACAGTGAGTTCCTTAACAAGATTGACAACAATGAAGTTACCAAGGTGGACCTTAATACGGGCAGCAGAAACATTAGGTTCACAACTGGCTCTGGAGATTCCGAGAAGGTCTTTGAGACTACGCAGTTCCCTAATGATTCAACGCTGGTTCAGACGCTTAGAGACCACAAAGTTGATTTCTCAGCTTCTATTCCTGACAACTCTACAAATATGCTGCTCTATGCCCTTATTCAGTATGGAATCCCTCTTGTTATTTTCTTGGGCATTGGCTACTTTATCAACCGATCCCTTAAACGCGCCATGGGTGACGATGGTCCTTCCATGAACTTTGGTGGCGGCTTTGGAGGTCTTGGCGGCAATCTTGGTCGCTCAAGTGCTAAAGAAATTAAGGGAGAAGACACAGGCATTACGTTTAAAGACGTAGCTGGTCAAGAAGAGGCTAAAGAGTCTATGCAAGAGATTGTTAGCTTCCTTAAGACTCCTGATAAGTACAAAGAGATTGGTGCTCGCTGCCCTCGTGGCGCCTTGCTTGTAGGCCCTCCAGGTACTGGTAAGACCCTCATTGCTAAGGCAGTTGCTGGTGAGGCTGGCGTTCCTTTCTTCCAGATTGCTGGCTCTGAGTTTGTTGAGATGTTTGTTGGACGCGGCGCTGCAAAAGTCCGTGACCTCTTCAAGCAAGCAAATGAAAAGGCTCCTTGCATTATCTTTATCGACGAGATTGATGCGGTTGGTAAGCGCCGTGATGCTTCTCTCAACTCCAACGATGAGCGTGAGCAAACCTTAAACCAGCTGCTCTCTGAGATGGACGGCTTTGATAACCACAAGGGTATTGTTGTTCTTGCAGCAACTAACCGCCCTGAGACCTTGGACAAGGCACTTCTGCGTCCTGGCCGTTTTGACCGCCGTATTCCTGTTGAGCTTCCAGACCTTAAGGGTCGTGAGGCAGTTCTTCAGATTCACGCCAATGATGTAAAGATGGAGCCAGGCGTTGACCTCTCTATTATTGCTAAGTCCACACCAGGCGCATCCGGTGCTGACCTTGCAAACATCATCAACGAGGCAGCTCTTCGTGCTGTTCGCTTTGGTCGCCGTCGTGTTACCACCGAAGACCTTGCTGAGTCCGTTGACGTTGTTATTGCCGGCGCAAAGAAGAAGAACACTGTTCTTTCTGAGCACGAGAAGGACGTTGTGGCTTATCACGAGACCGGCCATGCAATTGTTGGTGCCATCCAGAAAAACGATGCTCCTGTTACCAAGATCACCATTGTTCCTCGTACTGGCGGAGCTCTTGGCTTTACCATGCAAGTTGAGGATGACGAGCGTTATCTGATGAGCAAGAGCCAGGCAATGGATGAGATTGCTGTACTCTGTGGTGGACGCGCAGCTGAAGAACTTATCTTTGGCGAGATGACCAATGGCGCTTCCAACGATATTGAGCGTGCAACAGCTATTGCTCGCGCTATGGTCACGCAGTACGGCATGTCTGACAAACTTGGCATGGTTACCCTCAGCCAGCAGCAAAGCCGTTATCTTGGTGGTGGCTCTTCCCTCACCTGCTCTGAAGCAACAGCTGAAGAGATTGATGCTGAGGTTAGGCGTATTGTTGAAGAGGGCCATCAGCGTGCACTTCAGACGCTTAAAGAGAACCGCTTTAAGCTGCATGAGATTGCTCACTACCTGCAGAAGAAGGAAACTATCACCGGCGAGGAGTTCATGAATATCCTCAAGCGCGAGAATACCTTTGCACCAGTAGTTGAGAACACCAATGAGGAAGGTTCCTCTACCTCTTCAGCAGAGTAACTTTGTCTCATAAGTAAAATTAAACGGCCGCCTATTCTGAACTGCCTCCCATTTCTTGGACATAAAAAATGGGAGGTAGTTCATATGCGGATGATTATGATTCTGTAGCGTGTTAGCGTCGGCTTTTAGGCCTGGCGCACAAAATA
>CAJZJP010000003.1:0-33398 GCA_916050095.1 uncultured Atopobium sp. | reverse complement strand
CTGTTATCGAGAAGAGCGTCATTCTTGAACGTTCTTTAATAAATCGAATATTTGGAGTTCGTGAAGCAATTTGGCTAAAAGAAAGGCGTCTATCAAATCCTGAAAGACGCCCTGACCTTACAATTCTTTGTAGATTTCTTTTCCGATGCGATTTACCACACCTACAACAAGAGCATTTCCCATACAAAATGCACGATTATTGTCGCTCATTCCTGTATTAGTCCAACCTTTAGGAAAACCCTGTAGTTGATCAAGCTCATCTGGGACAAGTCTACGATACCTCTCGCCTACTTTAATGATGTGTTTAAAGCGAGAAGGACTTGCTCCTCCCTCTCCTGTAAGAATTGTTCTTGAAGGATTAGTGAGAAGGTCTGGGAATGCCATGGAGCCTTCAGAGTAAAAATAGGTTTGACCTGTGTACTTATTGACACGCTCTTCACGTTTTGACCCTTTAAGGTATTCCCAACGAGAAAGCTGTGAGTTATCAATAAAGTAGTTCTCTGGAACTTCATTCTCTGGAGAAAGAACATCCCCCAGTGTTTTAAATTGACCCTTATAAACCTCTTCAACTTTACAGGTAATAACACGGTTATCTACCATCACACCGGCATCTAAAAACGGAGATGTTTTAGATCCCTCAGAATTAAAGTCTTTTGTAGCAACAAACGGATCTTTAGGAATATCAACATAAGAGATATTACCCACAGGATTAAAAGGAAATGCTCGAGACATAATTCCTGAAGTTAAGCGTTCTGAAAGCTCCCAATTAGCATTTCTACGTGCGAGAATATATACACGTTTTCTTCTTTGTGAAAAGCCGTATGCCGCACTATTTACCACACGCCATTCAACGCAATACCCAAGGCTAGCAAGACAGCTAAGAATAATTGCAAAATCTCTACCACGCTGAGATGCTGGGCTTTTAAGGAGACGATCAACGTTTTCTAAAAGACACCACTCCGCATTTTTAGGAGATTTATCTAGTTGAATTTTTAGGAATTTGTAAATGTCCCACCATAGAACACCCTTTTTTCCTTCAATACCTCCCGACTGAGATAAAGGTTTAGCAACCGAATAATCCTGACAAGGAAATCCGCCTACGACCATATCGACCGAAGGAATATCGCGTAGACCCTGCTCATACTCATTAAGAACTTTATTAATGTCCTCATTTACGACTGAATCATTGCCAAAATGAGTTCTATAACAATTTGCGGCAAACTGTCTTGTAGGAGATCCTGGTGGTTCCCACTGATTTGCCCATATAGTTTTAAACGTTCCCGCTTTTGGCAGGTTATTAGCTTTATTAGAAGAGTCTTTATAACCCTCTAAGCCAAGTCTAAATCCACCGACTCCTGCAAAGAGCTCGGCTACAGTAACTGCTTTGGCCACGTTTCTCCTATCGCTGCTGTGGACCAATTTTGTGTTTACTATACTAACCGATCAACCGGACAAAAAGTCAGTCTAATTCAGATAACCAAGAAGATCAACTTAATCTTTAAGAGATAACCCTTCAGATATTTCTTCTGCAAGATAAGAACTATTCAACCAAAAACACTTTTTAACCTCTGGTTTTCCATATGGTTGAGGTTTTGTATCAAGCTTGTTTCTGGCATGAGGTCTTACATGACAACATTTATTTTCAGACGCCTTGACACTTATATCAGCTCGTCCAGCTTTAATATTCTTTTGCATCTGAAGGTAACATTGTTCCGCAAACAGTAAATCAGAGTCAGGCATTTGCCAGAGCAAAATATTTGAGAGAACAAAATCACCCTCTGAGTTTTCTCTATAAATTACAAATAAATATTTACATAAAAGGTCGTGATAAAAATCAGATTCTTCAAATGGTTCCTCAGCAACTTTAAAGTAATCAAAGACTTTAAAGCTTACAGATTCTTTTGGTACTCCATTTGATTTAAGCCTCATCGTTTTAGGCTTTATACCAGCCTTTTCAAACTCTTCAATTTTCTGATCTTCAGCAATACCTAGAATATGTTTAGTGATACGTGCACATTTATCTTTCGATTTACTTATATTGAATTCAGTTGCAAGCTGATCTTCCGTTTTTCCAAAATATGGTTTAAACCTTTTATACAAAAGATCGATAAGCAAAAGTTTTTGCTCAGATTCATTTCTTTTAATCTGAGATGCTCCGTTACCTAGCATCTGTTTTTCTATGGTAGTCATATAAGACGCCTTAAATGCCCAGGCACGAGGCTTAGCTGGAACATTTGAATAAGGCTGTGTAGTTCTAACTGAGCTGTTGGCAGCTTTTGTACACGCTTCTAGATATAGAGTATCTGAGCCAGAAATACCCTCAGCATGACCAGCCTGAATCTTGGCAACAACTGTTTCCCAGTCTTGTTTAATTTGAGCATAATCCTCAATAGGAATATTCCATTTGTTTGCCAAAATTACCTTGTAATCAATAGGGTTTGCGCCTTTTTCATATTTGTAGGCCATCAATAAAATATTTGAAGACTTACCTAGAAAATGACTATCTTCAAATGTCTCATTAACTACTTTGTTGTAGTCAATCATAGTGATGACAAGGCGCTCTTTGGCTACTAAATCACCTTTTTTATTCTCTTTCATGGGGGTTGTTTTTAATTCAAGTCCCACTTCGGCAAAATCAGGATTTGAATCACTATTGATTGGATACTTAAAATACAGTTCTTCAACTGCATTTCCAAAGGCACCGCGACGTTTTTTATGGTCAGTAAGAACTTCAACGTCGGTTACTTCACGAAGTGAATGGCCAACAAGCTTAGAAGCATATTCAATAATAGATTGCTCATCAGAGATGTCATAATCAATATTTGAGTTATTCATACTCCTCCAATCAACATAAAAAATATTGTGCTATTACCCTTCAGAAATAGCCATACTCATTTAACTTTCCAATATTTTCCACGATCAAAAAAACGCCTCCCAGCGCGTAGCTAGGAGGCGTTTAAGGAAAGGATGAGAGGGGTTTCTCGCCAATTAGGCAAGCATCTGAGCAAGATCCTCGGAAGCATCGCCGATTGAGCCAATACCGTAGTTCTCAACAAGAATGTTAAGGACGTTAGGGCTGACAAATGCAGGAAGGGTTGGTCCAAGCTTGATGTTCTTGATGCCAAGGTGCAGCAGGGTCAGAAGGACGCAAACTGCCTTCTGCTCGTACCAAGAAAGAACAAAGCTCAGTGGCAGGTCGTTAACGCCGCATTCAAATGCATTTGCAAGAGCGGTTGCAATCTGAACAGCGCCGTAAGCGTCGTTGCACTGACCAACGTCAAGAATACGAGGTATGCCACCAATGGTGCCCAGGTCAAGGTCGTTGAAGCGGAACTTGCCGCAAGCAACGGTGAGGACAACGGAGTCTGCAGGAGTCTGCTCAACAAGCTCGGTGTAGTAGTTACGACCAGGGCGAGCGCCGTCGCAGCCGCCAACAACAAAGAAGTGCTTGATAGCGCCCTGCTTAACAGCATCGATGATCTTATCGGCAATGCCAAGAACTGCACCGTGGCTAAAGCCGGTGGTTACCTTGTGGCCGCCGTTGATACCGGTGAGCTCCTGAGCCTCAGCGTATCCGCCAAGCTCCTGAGCCTGCTTGATAACAGCGCTGAAGTCCTTCTTACCGTTAGCGTCCTCGTCAATGTGGACGAGCTCTGGGAATGCAACAAGCTCAGTAGTGTAGACGCGGTCCTTGTAGCTAGGACGAGGTGGCATGAGGCAGTTGGTGGTAAAGACAACAGGAGCTGGAATGTCCTTGAACTCCTTCTGCTGGTTCTGCCATGCGGTACCAAAGTTGCCCTTGAGCTGTGGATACTTCTTGAGCTCTGGATAACCGTGAGCTGGGAGCATCTCGCCGTGAGTGTAAACGTTAACGCCAGTGCCCTCGGTCTGCTCAAGAATCATCTTGAGGTCAAGAAGGTCGTGGCCGGAAACAACAATGAAGGGACCAGGCTCAATAGTCAGAGGAACCTCAGTTGGAACTGGGGTGCCATAAGCGCCGGTATTTGCGCTGTCGAGAAGAGCCATGCACTTGAGGTTGACCTCGCCTACCTCAAGGGTAAGAGGCAGCAAAACGTCAACGGAGGACTCAGTAGCAAGAGCAGCAAGAGCCTTTACAAAGAAAGCGTCAACTGCGTCGTCGGCCTTGCCAAGAACGCGAGCGTGATAAGCATAAGCAGCCATACCACGAATACCAAAGAGAATGAGGGACTTGAGGGACCTAATGTCCTCGTTGTCGGACCAAACGCCGCCAAGAGGAAGATCCTCAACAGGCTCTACGCCAGCCTCTGCAGCTAGACGGTTCTTCTCGTCACGAACCTGAGCGGTAATTGCGTCAACAGCACCCTTGTCAAAGTTGACGTTGGTGATGCAGGTGAACAGGCCGTCAACAATCAGCTGGTCTGCACGGTTAGAACGCTTGCCAGCAGCAAGCTCGGTGCGAGAAAGGCCAACCAGAGCGCCGGTGAGCTCGTCCTGAGCAAATGCGACGTCAAAAGGCTTGCCACAAACGCCAGCAGCGCCGGTACATGCAGTACAAGCAGCAGTCTGCTCGCACTGGAAACAGAACATCTTGTTATCCACTATTTTTCCTCTCCATAAAACCATATAGCGAGAAGAGATTTGCTCTTCTGAGTTTTATGATTACAGGAATGTGGAATAAGGTATGTTGTAATTACAACAAAACGATTTTCATGACGAAATTTTTGGAGCGTCAATGAACTTGCAAGATATTAAGCCTTCGTTTTTGCTCAACACAGTGGTGTTTAAAGGGGTAAAGCCAGAGCAGCTTGAAGCTTTGCTGAAGCATCTACGTGCGGTGGTACGTACGTATAAGCCTGGAGAGATTATTCTATGCGCTGGTGATAAAGCTCATCAGTTTGGCATTGTTGTCTCCGGCGCTATTCATGTTGAGGGATCAGATGCTCAAGGTAACATTTCTGTGATGGGGGCCTTCCATACGGGAGAAACGTTTGGAGAGGCATACGCAGCTCTTGGAAACGTACCGCTTTTGACCTCGGTTGTTGCTACCGAGAAATCGGATATTCTGCTGCTTGACCTGCGACAGATTACTACCAGAACTTGTGACATCTGCGGCGGCGTGGATATTATCACCAGAAACCTTATGGCTTCTATTGCACAGAAAAACATCATGCTGAGTCGTCGCATTCAAGATGCTGCTCCAAAGAGTATACGTGGCAAATTGATGGCGTACCTGAACACTCGCTCGCAAGCTGCGGGTTCGTCGGAGTTTGATATCCCCTACAATCGCCAACAACTTGCTGATTATCTTGGTGTAGATAGAAGCGCCTTAAGCGCGGTAATATCTTCTCTATGTAAAGAAGGCGTCTTTGAAGTAAAGCGAAGCCACTTCAAACTTTTATAACAGCAATTCGGCCTTAGGAGGCTTTTATGGCAGAGATTTATCTAGCAGGTGGATGTTTCTGGGGTCTTGAAGAGTACTTCTCTAGAATTAAGGGCGTTACCGCAACCACTGTTGGCTATGCAAATGGAAAGACCTTGGATACCAACTATCAAGAGGTCAAGGCCACAGATCACGCAGAAACGGTGCACGTAACCTATGACCAGAGCGTTGTAAGCCTCTACGACATCCTGCGTTATTACTTTAGGGTAATCGATCCCCTTTCGGTCAATAAGCAGGGCAATGACGTTGGTAGGCAGTATCGCACTGGTATCTATTACACAAATGACGCTGATCTGCTGGTCATTGACCGCATTATGTCTGTGCAGGAATCTCTGTTTGGTCAGAAGCTTGCCGTTGAGGTTGAGCCACTGGATAACTACGTGCTTGCTGAGGAATATCATCAGGACTACCTGAAGAAGAATCCTGGTGGCTATTGCCACATCAATGTTGATGACGCATATAAGCCACTTGCGTAAGCCGCTCTCCTAAACAGTTCAGTTCACGTTTACAAGAAAGGCGCTCGCTTGTGAACTGCCTCCTATTTCTTGGACACGAGAAATAGGAGGCAGTTCAAAACACATCTATGACAGATAATCTGTCAAAAAGACGTATACATGACGCTGAAAATACCTCAAACGTGCAGATTATCTTCATTTGATGTGTAATATGGCCGCAATTGTGCAGAATATCTGTCATAGGTGTGTTCCTTAGAAGCGGAATTTACCTATAGTTAAATCTTTTATATGACGCTATTCATTTTCTAGCATATTAGGTTAAGTTTATACATAGAGATGCATATCAAGCAGTACGACCTCTAGCTGCCTGGCTATCTTGATTAAGAACATGTCGATTCTTCGGCAGAACCTACCAAAGCTGCGCTATTTTGTGGGCCAGGCCTAAAAGCCAACGCTAACACGCTGCAGAATCATAATCACCCGCACATGAACTGCCTCCCATTTCTTATGTCCAAGAAATGAGAGGCAGTTCATTGTGCGAGCGCCTTATTTGCTTCAAAGTTTGCATTACTGCGTTGATAAGTACAGCTCAAACTACTTCTTAACCTCGTAGTGACTCTTTACAGTAAACGTAATAACGTAGGTCTTACGGTACGACTCTGGCGCAGAGGTAAGAATTGCACAGTCGGTCAGGTTGTAGTTAGTTGGGTGAGCAAGAGCCTGATCAACGGTGTTGCCAATCTCTTCTGCAGATTCAAGTACCTGAGCCCTCTGAGCTGCATCGATTGTTGCTTTTCTCATCAAATCAAACTGATCTGCCGTACCCTCAATGCGAATAATGATGGGCCAGAGGCTGTCTTTATCAATCTGAGTGGTAATTTGAAGATCTGGATACAGGCTGTTATCAAAGCTGAATCCATCAGGAATATGGTAGGTGCCATAGCCGGTAGCGTTGGAATTGTTTGATGAAGAGCTAGAGGAGCTTGAAGAATCCTCTTTTTTCTCGTCCTTTTTCTCTTCTTTTTGTTCTGATGTGGTGGATTGTGTCTGGTCTTGTTTGTTTTCTGTTTGTGAGCAGCCAGACAAAATGCCCACACTCAAGGCTGACGTTACCAGTAGTACAAAAATTGCAGTAAAGAACTTGCTCATCTCAGAGCTACGCTTCATTTGACCTCCATTAAACGGAACGTGTCAACTACCAGGAACTCACTGCGATTGTACCCAGCAAACAGCACTTCTTAGCTGGGAGAATATTTCACAACATAAAATATTGTTTCATCTTTTTATACTTCCCACAGGAAGCGTCTCATATCAACCTTGCCGTTATCTAGAAACTGCACGCCTTCTGCCTCAAGAAGCTCTCGCTGAGCGTCAGGTCCACCAAAGGCAAAGCCTGGAGCAAGTGAGCCGTCTTTAAAGACTACTCGGTGACACGGTACACCGCCCGCAACGCCAGGACTTTGATGCATAGCAAATCCCACATAGCGAGCTTTTCTTGGCTCCCCTATCATACGAGCTATCTGCCCATACGTACTGACTCTGCCCTCGGGAATCTGCTTGACCACTGAAAACGCACGCTGAAAGAAGTTGTCCATATCTCACTCACTCTATCTTCACGGTTACCGGGAATTGCTTGCTCATTTTATGTTGGAATGCTATCGTATCAAAAGCAAACGGGTGGTGGCGCAGCTTGGTAGCGCACTTGACTGGGGGTCAAGGGGTCGCTGGTTCAAATCCAGTCCACCCGACCAGAATTTCTCGAAGCCGTGAAATATTGGCTTTTCTTTATATGTGGTATATTAGTCAAAGAATCCGCGCCACCCCGGTTAATATCCGAGGCCGAGCAGGGTTCTTTTTTTATCGCTTTATCGTTATAACCTTTTCATGCAACTATAGAAGTAGTTTATTAAAAACCGGTTTGATATAAGTTGTAGCATAGACAAAGTGACAAATTGGAATTTAGGAGAAAATTTATGAGTCGAAAAAAGGCAATTTTTCTTTATTTATTAGGAACCTTAGGGCAAATATGGATGATATGTATCATAGTTTTTATATTGCGTAATTTGGGTATAGATGTAGACTACACAACGCCAATGGGAATGGTTGCTATTGGAATAGGTGGAGTTTCAGCTGCTCTATGGGGAACTATTATTGCACTTAGATACAAAAAGTACAGTACGAAGAAAATATTAAAGGATTTTTTCGCTATAAAGCAAAACATCAGCAGTTATTTATTTGTTATTGTATTCTTGTTTTTGGATTTTTGTTATGTTGCATTTGATGGAAAATTAGCGTTGAATGCGTGGTATATTCCGATTATCTTATTTCTTAAAGCAATCCTTTTTGGTGGGATTGAAGAAATAGGGTGGAGATATGTTTTTCAACCAATTATGATGGAACGCCATAGTTATATTAGTTCAACTTTAATTACCTTTGTTTTATGGGGAATATGGCATTTCTCTTATTTCTACATTGAAGGAACATTGCCACAAGTACAGGCGTTTGGATTTTTGCTTGGATTGTTGGCTAATTGCTTTGTTTTATCCGCATTATTTATAAAGACAAATAGTTTGTGGATATGTGTGATGACACATTCGTTAATAAATGTTTTCTCGCAATTAGCAGTAGGTGGTGATCAAAATATAACTTATGCTTGTAAAATAATTATTATAGTAATGGCAACTATTCTTTCGATTAGAGAGCAAAATAAAAAAGTAACTGATGTATCAGTTCTTTAAAGAGCGGCAAATTCCAGTTTGTCAATTACAGGTGACATTGAAAGAGCCAGCCCATTCAAGGTGCTGGCTCTTTCAAAATGTGTGGATAGTTATGCGTTAGTACCTTCAAACTGACTCTCGTAGAGTTTGGCGTAGAAACCGCCTTGGGCCAAGAGCTCATCATGGGTGCCGCGTTCAAGAATTGAGTCGTCCTTGATGACAAGAATACAATCTGCACCTTGGATAGTTGAGAGCCTGTGGGCTACAACCAGCGAAGTTCTACCGTTCATGATGGTGTCAAACGCCTTCTGTACCAGCTGTTCTGTTCGCGTATCAATGCTTGACGTTGCCTCGTCCAGAAGCAGGATAGGTGGATTGGCCAGCATAACGCGGGCAATGCACAGAAGCTGCTGCTGTCCCTGGGACAAAGAGCCACCAGACTCTCCCACCATGGTGTCGTAGCCCTGAGGAAGCTGCTGGATAAACTCGTGAGCCTGAGCCTTTTGAGCTGCGGCAATAATCTCTTCATCCGTGGCGTCGGGCTTTGCATAGCGGATGTTTTCTTTGATGGTTCCCTTAAAGAGCCACGTATCCTGCAACACCATGCCAAACTGCTCTCTAAGCGATGCTCTTGTGAGCTTTTGCGTGTTATGACCGTCTACATAAATGGCGCCAGAATCAATGCTATAGAACCTCAGCAGCAGGTTAATAAGGGTAGTCTTTCCGCAGCCGGTTGGTCCAACAAGAGCAATCTTCTGGCCAGGCTCTGCCTTGAATGAAATGTGGCTAAGCAGCGGATGCTTAGCATCGTAGGAGAATGCCACGTCGTCAAATTCAATGGAGCCTTGTGGGTCCTGGATGACTTCAGCGTCGGCCGGATCAGGCTTGATTTCTTTTGCGTCGAGAAGGTCAAAGACTCGACGAGCGCTTGCATAGGCGGTCTGAACCTGTGTAACAACTGCAGAAATAGCGTTGAAAGGCTTCATGTACTGGTTTGCGTACGAGAGTAAGCTCTGCACCTGACCAATGGTAAGCACAGAAGGAACTCCCGTTAGAACACAAATGCAACCAAGTCCAGCTACCAGTGCATAAATGAAGTTGTTTACCAGACGCGTGGAAGGATTAGAAAGCGATGAAGCAAACTGAGCGCGCTCTCCTACTACACGGAGTTTCTCGTTAATAGCTTCAAACTGCTCAATAATGGCATCCTTGTGGGCAAATGCGGTGATAAGCTCCTGGTTAGAGACCATCTCTTCTGCATATCCGCCAAGCTGGCCCTGGTAGCCCTGCTGCTTGCCAAAAGACGAGCTAGCGTACTTGGTAATGGCGGATGCAACAATAATTGAGAGCGGCGTAGCCAGAGCAACTACAAGGCCCATAGGAACCGACATATAGAACATAAAGCACAAGGTTCCAATAATGGTTACCACGCCCGTAAGGAACTGCGTGAGGCCTTGCTGGAGGCCGTCACCAAGCTGATCAACGTCGTTTACTACCCTAGAGAGCAAATCTCCCTGAGAATGAGTGTCAATGTACGAGAGAGGTAGGTTTGACACCTTGGTATGCGCCGCTTCTCTGAGGTCACGGGTGACCAGGTAGGTGAGCTTATTGGTAGACCAAGAAGCAAGCCACTGCGTAGCACTTGCAAGCAAAACTACCACCGAGAGCTGAGCAAGCGTTGGCAGAAGTGCTGCCTCGCCACCCTGCACTAGCCTTATCAGCTGGTCGATGGCGGCGCCTACAATGATGGGTACCCAGAGTTGCAAAAGCACGGTTGCAATTGAAGAGGCTGCCGCAAGAACCAAAAAACCTCCGTGAGGAGAAATCCATGCAGCTAGACGGTGTGTAACTTCTGCTGCAGACATGGAAATGACGTCTGCTGAGCCGCTCTTGCTATGCTCAGGCGCGCTCGATGAAATGGCGGAGGTGCTTCCGCCAGAATACATATCGGCCATTACTCCACCTCCTCAGGACGAAGCTGTGAGAGACAGATCTCTTTATAGAGCGGGCATGTGGCGAGAAGTTCTTTGTGTGTTCCCAGCCCAACCTGTTTGCCGTGGTCAAGAACAAGAATCTTGTCTGCTTGCATAACCGCTGCTACACGCTGCGAAATAATGATGCTTGTAGTGGTGGCACTGAGCTTACGAAGCGCCGCGCGGAGGTGCGCGTCCGTAGCAAAATCAAGTGCGGAAGCAGCGTCGTCCAAGATGACAATGCGCGGACTTCCTACCAGCGCACGGGCGATGGTCAAGCGCTGACGCTGACCTCCAGAGAAGTTCTTACCGCCACGTTCAACAATGCTGTCGAGTTGATCGGGTTTCTCGCGCACAAAGTCTGCTGCTTGAGCAACCTCAAGAGCTGACCAAAGCTCCTCATCGGTGGCGTCTGGATTCTTCCAGCAGAGGTTGGTGCGGATAGTGCCGCTGACCAGCGAAGTGTGCTGTGGAACGTAGCCAATAAGGGCACGCAGCTGCTCAAAGGTATAGCTTTTGACGTTGTGACCAAAGACGCTTACAGAGCCGGTTTCTGTGTCAAAGAGTCGTGGGATGAGGGCGGCAAAACTAGACTTACCCGAGCCAGTACCACCGATGATTCCCAACGTCTGACCAGCCTGTAGCGTGAGGTTAATGTTAGAAAGAGCCGGCTCTCCTCCGCCATCGTAGACAAGTGAGGCATCCTTGAACGCTACAGCGGTTCCGGCAAAGTCAGATTCAGTGAGGTTGATATGCTTGTTTCCCGCATCGGTGAGCGCTGGCTTGGTGTTAAGAACCTCCATCACGCGAGCCGCAGACGCAGTTCCGCGCGTAATAATAATGACAAGGTTAGCAACGTAGCCAATAGCCAAAAGCGCACTGGTCATATAGCTAACAAGTGCCACCACGGTTCCTTGAGAGAGCGTGCCAGCGGTAATCTGGGGCGCTGCCAGCCAAAGCGTTACGGCAATTCCCAGGTACATGACAAGGAAGGTAGCAGGGTTCAGAAGAGCTGAATAATTTGCAGCGTCAGTTGCTGTTTCTGTCTGAGCCAAAACTGCCTTGGAGAACTGTTCCTTCTCCTCTGCTTCATGTCTAAACGCCCTAATAACACGAATACCAGAAAGCATTTGTCGCATATATAAAGAAATGGTATCAAGGCGCTTCTGCAGCTCAGTAAAGAGCGCGGTAGATTTACGTGCAACAAAGAAGAAAATAGCTGCAACCAGTACGGTTGCCAGTAAAAAGACCATACCAAGCTTAGCGTCAAGCATAAGGGTTGCAATAATGGAGCCAGCAGCAAGAATTGGCCATCTGACCAGCTGACGAATACCCAGAGCAACGGTCACCTGCACCTGGTTAACGTCGTTGATAAGGCGGGTTACCAGCGTGTCTGTTCCCAGCGCAGAAACATCGGCACTTGAGAGCTCTTGAATCTTCTTAAAGAGCTCATTGCGCAAATCAGTTCCCGTACGCTGAGACACAATGGAAGCAATTTTCTGGCAGACAAGCGTAAAACTAAAGCCAACAATGGCAATAACTACCAGCAGAATACCGTAGCGAATAATGTCGTACATGTTTGCCCCGTGGATACCAAGGTCAATCATGCGTGCAATAATCAACGGCGTAAGCAGGTCACCAATGACTTCAACTGCTTTGCAAAGTAAGGCGACAAAACTCTTGCGTCCGTATTTTGGCCATACAAACCTAGAGAGCAACTCTCCCATTTACGCTTCACCAAGTTTCTCTGCTAGCGTTAACCACTCGTCTTCCAGCTCCATCAGCGCCGCTTCTGCGTCATCAAGCTGCTGCTGCAACTCCATCAAACGCTGCGCATCAGTAGCATCAGCAGTGCTCATTTGTTCCCTAATCTGCTCAGGCAGTTCCTGAGCCTTGCCCATACGCCTCTCAATAGAGTCAAAGCGCTTCTTCATCTCGCGGCGCTCAGCGTTACTCAGTACCGCACCCTCCTGGCGAGAAGACCCGTCTACCTGCGGCTCATGTGTATCTGAACTGCCGCGTGCACCCGACAACTCCCCCGCTCTTCTCGCCGTTTGCTTTGCTGCATCAACAAGCTTGAGGTACTCGTCAACGCCACCAGGGACGTGGCGAATATGGCCATCTATGAGGGCATACTGGTCATCGGTAACGCGTTCAATCAAGAAGCGATCGTGGCTGACCACCAGAAGCGTTCCAGGCCACGAGTCCAGAAGGTCTTCCAAGACGGCAAGCATGTCCGTATCCAGATCGTTGCCTGGCTCGTCCAGTACCAGCACGTTTGGCTCTTCCAGAAGAACGCACAGAAGAGCTAGACGCCTACGCTGGCCACCGGAGAGGTCTTGTAAGCGGTTAGTGAACTCTCGGCGATCAAAGCCCAAACTTTCAAGCAACTGTGTAGGGCTTTGCATCTTACCGTTTACCAGGTAACTTGTTTTGTACTGGCCAAGCAGTTCAAGAACAGTCCACGTCTCTTTTGTGGCAAACGTATCAATCTGCTGAGAAAGCCAACCAAATTTGACGGACTTTCCCACCTTCACGAGACCAGATGTTGGCTGCAACTGCTGTGTCATCAGCTCAAGAAGCGTAGATTTACCAGCGCCATTCTCGCCCAGAATGCCATAGCGGTCTCCAGGGCCAATAAGCCATTCGACGTGCTTAATGACGTCTACCTGCTTATTTTGATCCGCTTCCGTTGTCTGCTCAGCATTTTTGTAAGCAAACGAGACGTCATGCATCTCAATAACCTGCTTGCCTAACCTTGAAACTGCCATGCGTTTGAGCTCAAGCGTGTTTCTAAGTGGTGGATCTTCGGCCAGAAGCTCCATGGCAGCGTCAATCCTAAACTTAGGCTTTGATGTGCGTGCCTTTGCACCATGAGCAAGCCAATTAAGCTCTTTTCTCAGTGTATTCTGACGGCGCTCTTCGATCACCGCTGCCTGTCTATCACGTTCAACTCGAGCTTGAATGTAGGCAGAATAGCCGCCGTCAAATGGGTCAATAACGCCATCGTGGACTTCCCACATGTGGTCGCAGACCTCATCCAAGAACCAACGGTCATGTGTGACCAGAATGAGGGCGCCATTTCCCTCTGACCAGCGGTTTTTAAGGTGATTTGCAAGCCACTGAATAGCGTGAAGATCAAGGTGGTTAGTTGGCTCGTCAATAAGCATTAAGTCCCAGGTGCCCACAAGCAGTCGAGCCAAATCGCAGCGTCTACGCTGACCTCCAGAAAGCTCTCCTACCAGACCATTCCAGTCCAAGTCTCCAATGAGCTCATCAATAATCTTACGGATGCGAGCGTCAGATGCCCACTCGTACTCTGGCGTGTCTCCCACAACAGCACTGCAAACTGTCTGTGTATCAGAAAGTGAATCACTTTGGCCCATATAGCCTACTTGGATACCACTTCTCCAAATTACGTTACCAGAATCAGGCTCAATTCTTTTGGCGATAAGATCTAAGAGGGTTGATTTTCCATCGCCGTTTTTGCCCACAACACCAATACGGTCACCCTCATTAACGCCAATAGTCTGGTTGGTAAGAACCTTCTTACCAGGCCATTCCATAGAAATTTGTTCGCAACCTACCAGAATTCCCACTAGTTATCACCTAAAAAAGAACGAAGTAACGCAATTTCTTCTCCCCAACCAGAAAGCTCAGAATGAGGAGTCTCCAAAATCATAGGAAGCGTGTTGACGCGCGGATTAGTCACCACAGCGCGGAACGTTTCAAGACCAATAAAGCCTTTACCAATCTGCTCATGTCTATCTTTATGAGCCCCAAGAGGATTCTTGGAGTCATTAAGATGTAAAGCCTTAAGCTTTTTCAAGCCAACTATCTGGTCAAACGTATCTAGAACAGCATCAAAATTTTCTACAATTTCATAGCCGCCATCGTGAACATGACAGGTATCAAGGCACACGCCCATAAGCTCGGGGTGGTTTACCTTATCTAGAATTGCAGCAATCTCCTCAAACGTTTTACCAACTTCTGTACCCTTACCTGCCATCGTTTCAAGAAGAACGATGGTGTGCTGACCTTCAAACAGGCAATCGTTAAGAGCTTCAGAAATCTGCTCTATTGCCACGTCAGAACCTTGACCCACATGGCTACCGGGATGGAAGTTGTAATAATTACCAGGCAGATACTCCATACGCTCAAGATCTTCTGCAAGCGCTCGACGAGCAAAATCTCTGGTCTCCTCTTTAGCCGAGCACAGATTCATGGTGTAAGGAGCGTGTGCTACCAAAGGTCCAAAGTGATGGGTCTTCAGAAGCTCACGCAGCTTTGCAACATCAGCCTCATCTAAAGCCTTAGCGTTGCCGCCACGAGGATTTCTGGTAAAGAAAGCAAAGGTAGTTGCCCCAATAGAAAGAGCATCTTTACCCATTGCCTCCCAGCCCTTGCCTGCCGAGAGATGGCATCCAATAAAAAGTTCTTCTGGTCGCACGCTATGCACGCTCCTCAAGCATTTTGGCCACACGGTCCAAAAGCTCTGAAGCTACGTCAGCAAGTGGCAAAGTCTCAAGCTGTTCTACACCTTGAGGAGTCACAAAAGCCACACGATCTGTATCTGAACCAAAGGTTGAATCTGGTCTAGAAACATCATTTGCCACAATCATAGAGCAACCTTTACGCTCAAGTTTAGCCTGAGCATGCTCCAAGACGTTATTTGTCTCGGCTGCAAAACCTACAACGACCTGGTCTTTCTTTGCCTTAGATAGGCTGGCGAGAATATCGGTGGTTTCTTTAAGGTCAATAGACTCAAGATACTCTAATGATTTCTTGAGCTTATGATCTGCTGGATGAGCTGGTGTATAGTCGGCAACAGCTGCCGTCAAAATAGCAGCGTCAACGTTGTCAAAAGCGTTTACGCACGCCTTATACATATCTTCAGCAGATATTACCCTTTGCACGTTGACGCCTTGAGGAGCTTCCAAGTGCGTGGGTCCAGAGATTAGTGTGACGTCTGCTCCACGACGAGCAGCAACTTTGGCTACGGTATAGCCAAGTTTTCCTGTTGAACAGTTGGCAATAAAGCGGACTGGATCGATCTTCTCGTGAGTTGGTCCTGCGGTGATAAAAATCTTTTTACCTGCAAGATCTTGCGTAACTGGCGCGGCATCTTTGCCGGAAAGAACCTTTAGTGCAGCGTCAACAATCTGCTGAACCGGAGCAAGCTTTCCGTCACCGGTATAACCGCAGGCAAGGCGACCTGACTCGGGCATAACCATCTGGATGCCGCGCTGACGCAGCAGTGCCACGTTTGCTTGAGTGGCTGGATTTTCCCACATGTGCGTATTCATAGCGGGAGCCACAAGAACTGGAGTATGAGCAGCTAGAAGCGTTGCGCTTGCGGCATTGTCAGCAAGTCCGTGAGCCATCTTAGCCATGATATTGGCGGTAGCTGGTACAACTACCGTGCAATCTGCCCAGTCAGCAAGATCTACGTGGGCAACAGGAGACTCCACATTGTTGTAGAGCGAAAGCACCACCTCATAATGCGTTAGAGCCTCAAAGGTAGTCTTTCCTACAAACTGAGCTGCGTCTTCTGTCATAACAACTCGAACGTCGCAGCCCGCTTTCTGAAGGCCTCTGAGCACTTCACAGGCTTTATATGCAGCAATGCCTCCGCACACCACAAGGCATACAGAGGGCTGAGCGGTTTTATCCAACATGGCGAGAAATTCCTTTATTCTTCAAACGCTGTAGAAGTAATAAGCATCCTATGGCAATAAGGGCATTCAGCAATCTCAGAGCTGTGCTGAAGATCATGGAATGAACTTGGCTGCAGCTTGACGCGACAAACACTGGGAACATTACCTACTAGGTGCTCAACTGCCAGGCCCTTAAAACGTTTACGTGCGGCTTCATAACGCTCAAGCGTATTCGCAGTAATCTGAGCTGCAAGTTCTTCTCGAGACTTAGAGAGCTCTACAATCTCTGCACGAAGAGCCGCAGAATCAATCTCAAGAGACTGAGAAAGACTCTCACGCTCTTTCATAAGCTTTACCTGCAAGTCTTGTGCTGTTTGGTAAGCCTTCTTGCACTTCTCAAGCTCTTCTGCTTTTGCTGCAAGCTTAAAATCGCACTTCTCGATATTCTTTGCCAAAGAAGAAAGCTGCTGGTCAAAGTCTCTAAGAGCACGATGATTAGTAGCAGTTTCTACAGCAGCAGAGACCTCTTCTGTCTTTTGGACATAGTGGGCCCGCTGCTCATTGAGGTCAGAAATATCAATTTCTACGTCTTTTTTAACGCCAAGTACCTGCTTAAGCTGAGAAGCAATCTTTTTCTCTGCAAGTTGGGCGTTTTTAATCTTTTGAACCTGAGGCATTGAGGCCAAGTTGGATGCGAGTTTTAGCAGCTGCAAATCAATATCCTGGAGCTGCATCAGATTAACAGACTCACTCATAGGGCCTCCTCATATACGGTTACTCATCTAGTCTACCGTATATGAGGACGTGTCAGGCGCAGAACATAACTAATGTAGAGATTAGTATGTGAAAAAAATTATCCAACAATCTGCAGCAAGGTTGCACAGAATGTATCAAGGTCTGCCTCAGAAACACGCTCGTCAAAGGTTATGCGCAGGCTGCCCAGAGCCTCGTTTCTAGAGATGCCCATAGCCGAGAGAACGTGGCTTGCGTCAAGAGAGCCTGAAGAACAAGCAGAGCCAGCTGAAACTTCATAGCCTGCCTGGTCAAGCTTTAAGATAAGCGTCTCGGAATCCATAGAAGGAACCATAATACTAACCGTGCCAGGCATGTGATCTTTGCCGGCGTAAGCCTCTGTAGTTGGCTTAATCTTGGGAGAAGTACAAAGAGTCTTGTACACTTTATTAGCGCGCGCAGAAACGCTCTCTTGCGTTTGAGTAAGGTTCTCCAGGCACCACTTGGCAGCTGCGGCAAACGCAACTGCGCTCCGAACGTCCTGCGTTCCATGACGTCTACCAGACTCTTGTCCCCCGCCATAACTTTGCGCCTTAAACGGCACCTTGGAGCGCATAAGCACGGCGCCAATACCTAGAGGACCGCCAATCTTGTGAGCAGCAACAGTAAGAGCATCTACGTCTGCTACCTCAAGAGGGATACGACCAAACGCCTGAACGGCGTCAGTGTGGAAAAGCGCTCCCACCTTATGAGCAGCGTGTGCAAGGTCTACAACTGGCTGGATAACACCCGTTTCATTATTGGCATACATAACAGAAACAAGAGCTACCGACTGGTCCAAAAGGCCCTCAAGTGTAGAAGCCTCAATCTTTCCCTGACGGTTAGGCTGAGCAATTCGTACCTCAAAGCCCTTCTCGCGAAGAACAGGCGCAAGATCCAAAACAGAATCATGTTCAATTGCCGAGAAAACCACCGTGTTGCGCTTGTGATCCTTGTTACGAATACCTTCTGCCATACCAAGAACTGAGAGGTTATTGCCCTCGGTACCGCCGGAGCAAAAGGCCACGTCAGGAGCTCTAAATTTGCCGCCTACCGCACGTGCAATAACACCACGAGCACCATCAAGCTCTCGCGCTGCTTGACGACCAAGCGAGTGCAAAGAGTTTGGGTTCACCCCTGCAATAGGTGAAGCTTCATAGGTTTTCTCGGCTTCTAACGCCTCTGGGCGTATTGGTGCTGAAGCTGCATAGTCTAAGTAAACGTAATCCATAACGTGTTTCTGTTGATTCAATCTTGGTGATCTGGCGAAAACAATGCTTGAGAGCGTAGTTTAGCCCTGAACGGTAAGAGCAGACTCGCCAGCGTTGCAGATTGCCTCGATGGTTGCACCGCGGTCTTCCTGGCCAAACACAGCGCTACCTGCAACAAGCATGTCAGCACCAGCAGCTACAACATCAGCTGCGTTAGCTGCACTAATACCGCCATCAACCTCAATCAGAGGGTTAACGTTGTGCTTACGGCAGAGTTCTTTTAATGCCTTGAGCTTCTCGATTGAGTGAGGAATAAACTTCTGTCCACCAAAACCAGGGTTAACCGTCATGATAAGCACCAGGTCAAGGTCTTCAATAAGATCCTCAAGTACGCTTACAGGAGTGCCTGGGCAAAGAGAAATGCCAGCCTTAGCACCGGAATCCTTGATAAGGTGAACAAGACGATGAGCATGAACCTCGGCCTCGTAGTGGAAGGTGACAACGTCAGCGCCGCGGTCCAGGAACAGAGGTGCAATCTCAGCTGGATTGGTAACCATCAGATGGACATCAATGGGTAGCTCAGAAGACTTTTTGCAGTACGAAAAAATATCTGGACCAAATGAAATATTTGGAACAAAGTGACCATCCATCACGTCGTAATGGATGTAATCAGCGTTTGCAATTGAATCAAGCTCGCTCTTAAGCTTGGAGAAATCTGCAGACAGAACAGACGGTGCTACCAGGACGTTATTCATTAAACTCTCCTATCGAGTCATTCCATAAAATTCTTCATTAGGCATGCGGTTAGTAAGGCGAGAAGTAATCTCTTCTGGCGTAGCGCCTTCGTAAAGTACAGCGTGAACAGCTGAAGTAATAGGCATCTCAACGTCCATCTGCTGACCAAGCTCATAAAGACCAATGACAGCCTGAGCACCCTCAACAACCATACCGGTCTCTTCCTGATAAGACTGAAGCGTCTTACCCTTGACCAAGGCTTCTCCAAATGTTCTATTTCTAGAATGCTCGGAGGTACAGGTTGCTACCAGGTCTCCCATTCCTGCAAGACCCATGCAGGTGAGTGGGTCTCCGCCAATAGCACATACTACGCGTCCAAGCTCTGCAAGACCGCGGGTCATCAGTGCAGCAAGAGCGTTATCACCGTTACCCAGGCCAACAGCAATACCACAGGCAATAGCAACAACGTTTTTAGCAGCAGCGCATGCCTCGACACCGCGTACATCAGAGCTAACGTAGGTCCTGAAGTATGGACGATAAAGTAGTGCCTGGAAGCGCTTTGCAACCTCAGCGTCCTCAGATGCTATAACAGCTGCAGAGATTCCCTGCTTAATGACCTCTTCTGCGTGGTTTGGACCGGAAAGAACGGCGATTCTTGCAGGGTTTCCAAGCTCGTCAGCAGCTACCTCGTGCATAAGCTTGTGAGAACCTGCTTCCATGCCCTTGGAAAGGATCAAAACATCAACCTCTGGATCAAGATATGGTGCGCAAGCAGCACAAACAGAGCGCAAAAACGCGGAAGGAGCAGCCATAACAACAGCATCTACACCGGTGAGAGCCTCAGCCTCACTAGTGGTAGACACAATATTGTGTGGAAGCTCAGAATCAGAAAGATGTCTGCAGTTGACGTGCTCGTTATTAATGGATTCGGTAACATCCGCCTCTCTCGACCAAATAATTACCTCATCAGATGTTGAAGCAAGAAGTGTTGAAAGCGCGGTACCCCATGATCCCGAACCAATAACAGCAACTTTTTTCATGATTAGTTGTCCTTTTTCTTTTCGCCGAAAGAGAATTTAGACTCACTACCAGCATTAAGACGATTGATATTCTCGCGATGAGCCCAAATAACTGCCGCTGCTACAACAAAGACAGGAATGGTTGCCACAGGATCCATACCAAATAGCAGGCAGAATAGTGGAATAGCAACGGCCGCACCGATGGAGCCAAGCGATACATACTTAGTTGGCACGGCAAGCGTAATAAACACCGCAAGAGCTACAAGAGCAGCAAGTGGATTTACTGCAAGGCCACCGCCAAATCCAACAGCGATTCCCTTACCGCCATGGAAATGAAGCCAAGGCGAGAAAATATGACCAAGAACGCAGCAAGCATACACAAAAGAAACGATAAGCTCTGCCTCTGCATGATCATTTCCCGAGACCAGAGGAGTAAATCCCTGGGCTCCCAAGAACCAACGAACCAGCATGACGCTGACAATGCCTTTGCCTGCATCGCAAAGAAGCGTAAGAATGCCTGCAGCTTTACCAGCATTTCTTGCAACATTGGTGGTGCCAATGTTTCCTGATCCAAGTTTGCGAATATCTTCATGAGCCAGAACGCTTGCAATAATCAGGCCAAATGGAATGCCACCAAGGCCAAATGCAATTAGTCCAAAAATCAGAGCAACAACAATTCCAGACATTAGTTAGACTCAACCTTCTTACGGAACTTCAATCGAATAGGTGTGCCAACCAGAGAGAACTTCTCGCGAAGCCTGTTCTCAATAAAGCGCTCATAGTTGTCATCAACAAGGTCTGGAGCATTGCACCAGAACGAGATAACAGGAGGCTTGGAACCTGTCTGAGTAGCGTACTGAATCTTAAGTCGGCGGCCGCGGTCAGAAACCGTGTGTCCACCCTCTCTAATCTGGGCGAGAAGCTCGTTGAGCTCGGAAGTCTTAAGCTGAAGTGCGCGGGATTCTGCAGCCGAAAGAGCAGCGGCAAGCACCTTATCAATAGCGCGTCCGGTAAGTGCAGAAACGTTGATGGAAGCAATCCATGGTGCAAAGGCCAAGCGCTTTGCTACAGAAACTGCTACCTCATCACGCCTTGCCTCAGAGTCAATGAGGTCCCACTTGTTCAGCAGAAGTACCAGAGCACATCCGCGCTCAACGGCCATGTTTGCAAGCTTTTGGTCCTGCTCGGTTACGCCAACAGAAGCGTCAACCACAAGAAGACAGACGTCTGCGCGGTCCATTGCCTGCAGACCTCTAACCAGACTGTAGTACTCAACGTCTTCATGTACCTGGCTCTTTTTACGAATACCTGCAGTATCAACAAGGCGAATGGGAGTTCCCTTCCATTCAATCATGGTGTCAATAGCATCGCGCGTAGTGCCCGCAACGTCAGAAACAATGGAGCGCTTCTTGTTAGCCAAGCGGTTTGCCAGTGAAGACTTACCAACGTTTGGACGGCCAATAATTGCAAGGTTAAGAATGCCATCATCCTCTGGCTCTTCATCAACCTCAGGGAAAGCGTTGACAATATCATCCAGCAAGTCACCAGTACCGTGGCCATGTGAAGCAGACAGTGGTAGAGGCTCGCCGCAGCCAAGTGCGTAGAAGTCCCAAAGACCGTCCTGCTCAGTTGCAGGGTTATCTTTCTTGTTGACAACCAAGAACACAGGCTTGGTGCTCTTGCGAACAATGCGAGCAACCTCTTCGTCTTCGTCAGTAACACCAGTGGTGCCGTCTACCACAAAGACAATAACGTCTGCTTCTTCGCATGCAAGAAGAGCCTGCTCACGGATGTGTGGAGCAAAGCGATCCTGCGATTTAATTGACTCAATGCCGCCGGTGTCAATGAGCTTGAACTCACGGCCGTTCCAGTCAGCATCGTGATACGAACGGTCACGGGTTACTCCCCTAGACTCATGCACAATTGCATCGCGTTTCTCGGCAATTCTATTTACCAGCGTGGACTTACCAACATTAGGGCGTCCAACAATAGCAACAATGGGCTTAGCCATGTCTCACCTTTCATTCAGTTGGTTTAATAATACCAGCAATACGTGGCTAATCCCACTCTTTGAGCGCTTTAATACATGACTCAGCAATGTTTGTGGGACCAGGAATTGACATGATGACTTTGGCGCCGCGAGCCTCTAGCTGCGCAGTTAAATCTGCCAGTGACATGCCGTCAAGCGTGACTTTATCAAAGTTAAACATGACCTCAGGAAGCACTACCAGAACATCTGTGAGGTCTTCAGGTACCTGGGCGAGAAGATCAACGGCGCAGATAAGTCCTGTGACATTAACGTCTCCACCAAAGAAATCGTTGCGCACGGCAAAAGTAGAAACGTTGCCATCAGCCGACCAGTCTTCACAGAAGGTCTGAATGGTTTGCTGAGCAGCCTCGCCTACAATCAGCAAAATCTTGCGAGAGCGCGCAGAAAGATAGGTATCTGCCTCATCAAGAGCGGTACGCATAGCATGACATACCTCTTCAGCTTCATCCAGAAAGCTTCTGAGCATACCAATGCCATCGTAGAACTGCGGATAGCCGTCGTAGGTGTACGCTGGCGGAATAGGTAGCTGAGCGTCTACGTAGAACTCGTCAGAGAGCTGGAAACGCGTAATGCCCAGAGAGGCGCGTGCACGCTCCTGGTAGGGCTCAACAATTTTGACTACAGAGCGGGACAGCTCCACATCATCAGAATACGAATGCGTAAAGCGTTTGGAGTCTTTGGTATAGCCAAGGGGAACAATGGCCAAAGAGGTAATCTGCTGGTGAGCCTCTACCCAGTCAAGCGTTTTATCAAGCTCTTCACCGTCATTGATATTAGGGCACAAAACAATCTGGCCGTGGATCTCAATACCAGCGTCCATGAGTTTCTCAAGAACTTCAATGCCCCTAGCAGCACGAGCACCAATCAGATTACGGCGAACATCAGGTGAGATTGCATGCAGCGAGACGTTCATAGGCTCAAGCTTGTGAGAAATAATGCGCTCAACGTCCTCATCGGTGAGGTTAGTGAGCGTAACAAAATTGCCCTGCAAGAAGCTCAGGCGGTAATCGTCGTCTCTAATGGAAAGAGAAGGGCGCATGTCTTCTGGCAGCATAGCCATAAAGCAGAATTGGCACGCGTTTACGCAGGTCTTGATGCCATCAAAGAGCACATCAACAAAGTCAACGCCCCAGTCTTCTCCAGATTCACGCTCAAGCACACACTCGTAGAGCTCATCATCGCCGGGAATAGAAACTTCCAGCTCACAGAGGGAGCCGTCGGCCTCCCAACGCCAATCAATCAGATCTTTTGGAACTACGCCATTGACCTTCTCGATAATCATGCCGGGCTCAAGGCCAGCCTTCCACGCAGGACTACCCTCTTCAACGGACTCAATCAGTGCGCCAAGTCCACCAGATTTTGTATTTCCGTAGTCTGCGCGCTGTTCCATGTTAGGCGCCTACGATTTGTTCAATAGCTGATTTAACTGCATTGATATGAGCTTCCGGCGTAGAAGCGCCGGCGGTAATACCAATATGCTCTGCTCTCTCAAACCAAGAAGCTTGCAGCTCATCAGCACCTTCAATGTGATAGGTTGCGGGGCAATAGAGCTTAGAAATCTCTGCCAAGCGAGTGGTATTTGCAGAAATCCTGCCGCCAATGATAATCATGACGTCAGACTCTTTTGCAAGCCTCATGCACGAGTCCTGATGGCCCGCAGTAGCCTCGCAGATAGTATTCATAACGCGAAGCTCGTCAACAAGCGGAAGTACCGCGTTAACTACTTCAGAGAGCTTATCGGCACTCATGGTGGTCTGTACCACTAGACCAACCTTCTTTGCAGCTCTCATAGCGTCTGCCTGAGCGGCAACTTCTTCCACGGTGTCAATAGCCAAAGAACCTGGCACGTGAGCCAGCGTTGCTTCTACTTCAGGATGTCCAGACTCTCCTACCACGTACACGGCATAGCCCTGTTTGGCGAGAAGTTCTGCGGCTCCGTGAGCTTTCTTCACAAACGGACAGGTTGCGTCAAGTACGTCAACACAGCCGTCCTTGGCAATCTGTTCCTCTTGAGGGGTTACGCCATGAGTGCGCAGCAGCAGCGCACTTCCTGCAGCTTCAGAAGCGGAATCAACAACCTCTACGCCCTGGTCTTTAAGGGACGTAACAACGCGAGGGTTATGAATAAGCGGACCAAGCGTGCGTACGGGAGCATGAGCATCTTTGACGGCCTGCTGGACCATCTGAAGAGCTCTTTCTACACCGTAACAAGCACCTGCTTCATCGGCAATTTTAATAGTAGGCACGAACTAATTCCTTCCGGGATGCTCTTTGAGCATTGCATCTCTTAGCTCGTATACCCGCTCCATAGCCACTTCTTCCATCTCTTTTGCCTGATCTTTACGCTTCGTAGAAGTCAGATCACTAAAAGAAACCTTCTGACCAGCGCGAAGATACACCTTTACAGGCTTAACCAGAGGAGAACCTTTTTTCTTAATATCAAGCGCACCAATAATAGCTAGTGGCTGAACATCTACCTTGGCAAGCTGTGCAATAAGCGCAAAACCACCGTGAGTTTCTCCACGCTCAGTATTGCTTCTGACTCTTGTACCCTCAGGGTAAATAAGAAGCATTTCTCCTCTAGAAAGCGCTGTAGTGGCACGACGAATTGCTTTCATATCGGCAGTTCCGCGGTCTACTGGAATGCCACCTAGTCTAGAAAGCGCCCACTGAAGTGGTTTGAATTTGTTGAACTCGCTCTTGTAGATGGTGCGGACGGGAATGCCATGAACAAACAGGTGGACAACAGTAACAATAGGGTCCAAGAAGGTTGGGTGGTTCATGATAAGAACGCGAGGGGTCTTATCGCCAACAAAGAGCTGGTCATTATCCCAACGCCACCTGAACCAGATTTTTGTAATCAATCCAAGTACACCGACTGCCAGCCACTTAAAGAACTTGGCAGGAGCTGGAAAATCAGCAAGCGCGGTATCGTGATAATCGTCAAACGAGTTTCCGCCAAAAGGGCGCAAACGCTTAGATGTCGCTGCTATAGAAGACTTTTTCTCGGAGCGCTTAGGCTTTTCTGTGTGAGACTTCCCGTCATCAGAAGCGTTACCCTCTGATTCATTTCCCTGGTGAGAAGACCTATGGTTACGAGCGTCTCTTTTACCAAGACCTGGATGCAGGGCAATAATGGCTGCGATAACCTCTTCAACAGAAAGCGCAGAAGAGTCAATGTGATGGGCGTCTTCTGCAGCGCGCAGTGGTGCTGCCTTACGCTCAGAGTCAGCCTTATCGCGAGCCTTGATGTCTTCGAGGATCTTCTCTTCGCTCTTGGCGTCTACCTTGGCATCATTGCCCGTAGCTGCGTCTCCACCCTGGCGCTGAACAGCGCGACGGTGTGCGCGTGCTGCAGGATCTGCGGTCAAGAAAACCTTTACATCTGCCTCGGGGAATACCACGGTGCCAATGTCACGGCCTTCTGCGACTACATCGCCATTCTCGCCAGCGCGACGCTGAAGCGTGACCATAGCCTCGCGGACCTCAGGAATAGCTGCAACAGCGCTTACGTTTCTATCTACCTCTGGGGTACGAATCTCTGCCGTAACGTTTGAGCCGTTTGCGAAGACGGTCTGGCCGTTTGCGGAGTTTCCAAACGAGATGCTAATGCTGCGTGCAACCTGAATGATTTTCTCGGTATCAGTCATATCAATGCCCTGACGCAGGCATTCTACGGTTACCGAGCGATACATTGCGCCCGTATCAAGAAAGATCAGATCCAGGCGATCAGAAAGTGCACGAGCAACCGTAGACTTTCCGGAGCCTGCTGGGCCGTCAATAGCAACAATCATTACTTATCCCCCTTGGTGACACCCCAAATGTCACGAAAATCGTAAAAACTTGTCTCAGTGGAGCGACGAATAACCTCTTCTGGATCAAGGTTAAATCCACCAAGCTTGAAATCAGAACCGCCTGTACTAGTAAAGAAGATTGAAGAGACATTTGCAAGATGTACATTCCAGCTAGAACTGCCCGGGATGCCAAAAATCTCCGCCATCATAGAGCGCAGATAGCCGCCGTGAGAAATACAAACCGTGCGTCCAGAAAGGTTGGAAAACTCGTTAAGAATAGTGCGGCACCTGCTTCTTACCTGCTCATATGACTCTGCTTCTGGAGCAGGAATGGAGTGGCCATTTTCATCTGAAGCCCAGGGAAACGTAAGACCGTAGGGCTTTAAAATCTCTTCTGCATCAGCAAAACGTTTGCTCTCCAGAATGCCAAAATCCATCTCTGAAAGATCATCTTTTACCTCACAGGAAATACCAAGCTCGGCCGCAGCCATCTGGGCCATGTCTTTGCAGCGAGATAAAGGAGAGGTCCAAATTCTATCTGGATGAAATGCAACAAGTGCACGGACAGCGTGCTCTCGCTGTTCAACGCCATGCTCGGTAAGCTCAACGTCTCTTCTGCCGCTGAAAAAGCGCTGTGTATTAGCCACACTCTCTGGGTGGCGCATAAACAAAATGCGATGAACCTGAGCTGGAACTTCAAATGGCTGCATTATGTCTCCTCTCTGGGCGTGTTTGAGCTGTTTGACGTGCGTTTAGAAAGTGTACGACTAGTAATTACTTGCTGGCATGTAAAGGCATGATGGGAGAAGCACCAGGCTCTCTACCAATAGTGCGCTCTAGAGCGGCAACTTCCTCTTCTGTAAGAAGCCTCCACTCGCCTTCTTTAACGCCTGTAAGGTGGAGCGGCCCAAACGTGTCTCTGTGGAGTGCAAGAACTCTATGGTGAACAGCCAGAAGCATCTTTTTAACCTGGTGCTTTCTGCCTTCTCTAATAGTTACGCTGACCAGGGAGTTTGGCTCTCCTCCACCGGTTTTTCCTAAACCCTGTGGGGCGAGAAGTGCCTTCATCTTGGCATCGTTGGATACAATCTCAACCTCAGCAGGAGCAGCAGGACCGTCTTCAAGCTCAATACCTTCACGCAAGCGATTTAGCTGCTCTTCTGTAGGTGTACCTACTACATGAGCAACATAGTGCTTCCATACATGCTTTGAGGGATGCAAAAGCTCTTGTGCCATCTGGCCATCGGTAGTAAAGAACAAAAGACCCGTGGTATCCATATCAAGACGTCCAACAGGGAAAAGTCCCGGGTATCTGTCAGTGGGAACCATGTCCACAATGGTTGGTCTACCCTGAGGATCTTTCATAGTAGTTAAGTAACCTGCAGGTTTGTTGAGCATCAAGTAGACGGGTTTCTCGGCAATTGAGCAGACAATATCGTCAACTGCAACAACATCTACCAGCGGATCAACCTTACTACCAAGCTCGGTGACTACCTGGCCGTTTACCGTGACGCGACCAGAGGTCATTAGGCGCTCAGAGCCACGACGGCTAGCCACTCCCGCACGCGCCAAAAAGCGCTGCAGGCGCATGGGGACAATACGCTCTTCTGCCACGGCCTATGCATCCTCTTGCGTATCGTAGCTGTCTCCCAAAAGGGAGCGCTCATCGTCAATGTCTTCTGCGGCTTCTTCAAGCGTTGAAGTGAAGTTTCTGCCAGAGAGTCTCTCGCGAATAAACTGCTTGGACTCCTCATCAGGAGCAAAATCTTCCAGCGGAGGCAACTCTCGCAAAGACTTGAGACCAAAGCGCTCTAAGAAAAGGGCTGTTGTGCCATAGAGAATGGCTTGTCCCCTATCTGCCTCTTTGCCCACTTCACGCACAAGGTTTTTCTCGCGAAGTGAAGAGATAACACCATCAGAGTTAACACCACGGATAGCGCGAACGCCCTCACGAGTTACCGGCTGGTGATAGGCAATGACCGCCAGCGTCTCAAGAGCTGCCTGAGAAAGGCGGCGCGTATCCCAAGAAAGGACAAAATCGCTGACAAGCTGATGGTGGGCAGGGTGCGTAAAGAGACGCCAGCCGCCAGCTACCTCTCTAAGCTGAAAGCCCCTGTTGCAGCGCGTGTACTCCTCTGCGAGCTCTTTGAGAGCTTCAGCTACCTCGGCGGGAGCTGCATTGGTGACCTTAGCAAAGTCAGCCGTGGTAATAGCATCAGTTGCGACTAAAAGCAGCGATTCTAGAGCGCCTTTAAGCGACTCGGAATCTAAATAGGTAAGCTCTTCTGCCATACGTTATTCCGCCTCTTCCTGTACTTCATCGGGCGTATGAGTGAGCGATAAAAGCGTCTGCTGGACATCTTGGAGTGCGTTTTGAGGCAAGTTAAATCCCTCAAGATCTGGCTCATCGCCAGAAAGCTCTTCCAACTCTAGGAGGACCGATTCATCAAGCTGGTATGAATCTGCACCCTCTATGTGCTCAATCTCAATCTCACCAAAGATGACATCTTGCTGAACACGAACAAGACCGCGCTTAAAAAGTTCAAGCACAGCCAAAAAGTTTGCAACCACAATCTCTGGCGTATCCTGACCGTCTAGAAGCTCAGAGAAGGTCACTTTGCCCTTGGAGCGCGTGAGACGATCCACTGAAGCAACCGTCAGAGCCACGGGGAGCCTTTTTGGAGCCACATGTTCTGCCTCAAGCAAGAATGTCTCACGTTTTGAGTCAATGTCCGCACAGATGACGGCAAGGCTTCTGAGCGTAATGCCTTCTAGATAGTCTGGCATGAGGTTCAAGAAATCAGGGTCTGGACCCACTGAACGTGGGAACATGTACGATTCTGCCTCCATGCGGCTGCCTAGCGCAGCACCAGCGTTTCTAAATTGCTTATAGGCAATAAGGCGAGCAATAAGAACTTCTCGTGCCTCGTCAGGAGAAAGCCCGTCAAGCTCGTCATCATACTCATCTTCATCGTATGAACTTTTGAGCGAAACGTCTTGAGGTACCAGAGCATGAGCCTTCATGTCCAGAAGCGTTGACGCAACAAGTACAAAGTCACTAGCAACGTCCAGATCAAGCTCTTCCATGGCGTCAACTTCTGCCAGGTACTGATCAGCAACCTCAGAGATAGAAATAGAGCCAATAGCAACTTTTTGCCTACTTACCAACTGAAGTAGCAGGTCAAACGGGCCAGAATATGTTGCAGTGTTTACTTTGTACGACATTAGATGATTCTCGCAAGCAGGCTCAAAATGACGTTAGAAATGCCCCCAATAATGGACGAGAAAAAGCCAGGCGCAAAGAACATGAGTCCCACTACAGCAATCATACAGTAAGGCTCAATGGCGTAGAACTTTTGACGGTTTTTCTCGCCAAGAAAATAGAGCAGCAGCTTAGATCCATCCAAAGGCGGAATAGGCAGCATGTTAAAGACCGCCAGGCTTACGTTGATCTGGATGTAGAAGATTACCAGCGAAGAAACGTAGTACATTACCAGCGGATTATATGCTGCACCAAATGCAACAGCTAATGCGTTGAGCAAACGCAACAAGAGTGCGCCGAGAAACGCCTGCAAAATGTTAGACGCTGGACCTGCGAGTGCTACAAGAATCTCGTCACGACGACGATCTTTGAGGTAGTTGGGGTTATAGGGAACGGGCTTTGCGTAACCAAAGCTAGGACCACCCATCAATACCAACATAAACGGCAAAAGAACCGTACCAAACAAGTCGATGTGTGCCAGTGGATTGAGCGTCAAACGGCCAGACATTTTGGCGGTAGGATCTCCGCACTTGTATGCCACAAAGCCATGCGCAACCTCGTGAACCACAATGGCAAAGATTACCAGTGCAAATTCAGCGAGCGTTGTCAAAAGCGATGGAACTGATGTTAAAGCAGTTGGCACAACAATCCTTATCTCAACATCTGCAAAACACACAGACAGATACTTACGTAAGCTTCAATTACCTAATAATTTTACCCAAGATTGGCAAAACTACCTACTCGTCAATGTCTGCTTCCATCTTTTCTGAAAGCTCCAACCATTCAGCCTCAAGAGCAGGAATCTTTTTGGAGAGTGCCTGGTATTCAGCCATACACTCATCAAATTTTTGCGGATCGTTATAGAGCGCCTCGTCAGCCATAAGCGTCATGAGCTCATCATAACGCTTATGCGCAGGAGTAAGTGCAGCTTCAACCTCGTCCAAGCGCTTCTTAGTCTCCCTCAGCGCACGACTTCTACGGTTGCGCTCCTCAGCCTCAGCTCTTCTCTGTTCCTTAGTCTTCACATTGCGAGAAGATCCTGCAGCTTGACCTGCCTCCGAACCTGCAGTCTTAACCGCTCTTGCACCCGACGTCCCATACGAGGACACCGACTTGCTCGACGTCTCTCCCTGTGCCGTTGCTTGAAGCTCTGCAAGCTTAAAGAGGAAGTAATCGTAGTCACCGTCATAGACCGTAACCTTGTGGTCGCGAACGTCCACAACCTTGTTAGCTACAGCTCTGACCAGGTGTTCATCGTGACTGATTAAGATGATGGTTCCGGGGAAGTCAACAAGTGCCTTCTCTAGAACATCAACGGAGTCAATGTCCAGGTGGTTAGTTGGCTCATCCAGAAGTAACAGCGGATCTGGAGAAACCAGCATCTTAGCAAGTGCGAGACGGGCACGCTCACCACCAGAAAGTACATTCACGCGTTTCTCAACGTCATCGCCATGGAAAAGGAAGGCTCCAAGCAATCTACGCTCTTCAGAAGTAGTCCAGCCAGCAGCAACGGTATCAAGCTCTGCAAGTACCGTATTTGCAGGATTGAGCTCTTCAAGCTGGTGCTGTGCATAATAGGCTTCAGTAACGTTTTGACCCAGGCTAATCTGTCCTGCATCTGGCTTAAGTTTGCCAGCAATAAGCTTCATAAGAGTAGATTTACCAGCACCGTTAGGGCCAACAAGCGCAACGTGATCTCCGCGATACAGCTTAAGGTCAACGTTGTCATAGACAAAGTTATCCTCGTAAGATTTGGCCACGCCCTCAAGAGAGATGACGGTATCTCCGGTACGAGGAGGTTCTGGGAACCTAAAATGCATGTGATGAGATTGCTCTGGAAGAACTACCAGCTCTTCACGGATCTTCTCGACCTTTGCCACGCGCTCTTGAACCTGTTTTGCCTTGGTAGGCTTATACCTAAATCGCTCAATGAAGGTTTCCATGTGAGCAATGTCGCGCTCTTGAGCTGCACGTTTAGCACGGAGCTGCTCAAGATTTTCTTCTCGCTGATGAAGATAGCCGGAATAATTGCCGGTATAGGTTACGAGCATACGATTCTCAAGCGCCGCCACGTGCGTTACACATGCATCCATAAATGAACGATCGTGACTTACCAGCAAAACCGTACCGTCATATGACGATAAGAACCTCTCAAGCCACTGGACAGATTCCAAGTCTAGATGGTTAGTAGGCTCATCCAAAAGCAGAACATCAGGACGACGCAGAAGCAGTTTTGACAAAGAAATACGCATCTGCCAGCCGCCCGAGAACTCTTTAGCAGGCTTATCGAAGTCTTCAACGGGAAAGCCCAGGCCCGCAAGAATCTGGCGAGCTCTACTCTCTAGTTCATAGCCACCAAGACGCTCAAAGCGCTCCATAGCATGAGCGTAGTCTTCAAGATACTTATTGAGCGTTGCACCTTCGGGAGTTTCGGCAATTTTGATTGAAAGGTCGTTAACCTTTCTCTCCCACTGTTTAATCTCATGGGCAGACTCAATGACTTCATTAAGAGCGGTTCTATCTCCCATGAGCTCTGTTTCTTGCTCAAGATATCCAAGGGTAGCGTCTTTTGCAAAGGTAATGGTTCCTTCATCGGCAGACTCTAAGCCCATGATGATCTTTAGAAGCGTAGTCTTACCAGCACCATTAGGACCAACTAACGCCCAACGCTCACCTGCATTGAGCTGAAGTGTTGCGTTTGAATAAAGGACTCTGCCGCCAAATGACTTAGAAATCTTATCCGCAAGAGCAATCAAGTGAACTCCTCATACATATCTGAACTGGATAAGTATAAGTCATTCACTTGATTTACGTGGTGAATTATGTAAATGAAACCAGGCTTATGAAGATTTATTGACGCTTCTTATGAAGGAAAAGAGCAGCACCAGCAACAACAACAGTTGCGCCAGCGACGCCAATAATCAAAGGAAGTGTAAGAGCATTATCACCGGTATTTGGAAGAGCGGACTTCTTAACCTTCTTAGCCTTTGGAGCCTCTGGTTGAGGTTGTGGCTGAGGCTCTGGTGCTGGAGTAGGCTCAGGCTGTGGCTCTGGAACTGTAGGATCAACAAAGGTTACTGTTGCAGTGGTCGCTGTACCAGTAATCTGGCCATCACGAACCGTGGTGTCAATCTGATAGCCATCAATAGTGGTGAGCTGAGTAATGGTAGTAGAGGTATTTCCGATGAGGTTAGGAATTAAAACAGTACCATCTGTGCCAGTTGTAAGAGAGTAGCTACCGTCAGCCTCCATGGTAAGAATACCGGTCTGAGTAAATAAAGGGTTTGGAACAGCGGAACGTGCAATATTTGCAGCAGTTGCCTTAAGAGTTGCACCAGCAATAGGATTGCCGTCTGTACCAACAACCTTAACAATGATGTAGCCCAGAGGCTGGTTCTCCAATTCAGCAACATCTACATCGCCTAGACCTGATGAAGCGCCTTGATAAACGTAAGAAACAGAGTTGACTTGAGGAACATAGCCCTCTTTATAAGTGGTTTGTTCAACTCTATAAGCGCCGTCAGGAAGAGGAAGATGAGGCCTAAAGTAACCATCAGCTCCTGTTTCTCCCTCGGCCACGATAGTAGAAGCACCTTGATAAATTACAACATGTACACCCTCAATTGGTTCACGCGTGTATTTATCAACAGCAAGAGCATTAATCTCATGAGAGTCTGCAAAGGCAATTCTTGGAGCGATGACTGATACAGCAAGCGTCAAAGCGATAAAAATGGCAAAGATAATGTTTTTATATCGTTTCAATTCAATTCCTTAAAACCAAATCACCAAATCTTACTTGTAATTATTTTTATCTATAGTAAGTGAATTAGACATTGAATTAAAGATAATATCCAAAACTAAACACAATTTTTTCAAAATTTTAACTGGCAAAATTTGGGAAATCCGTACTCACCTTATAAAAATCAAGTGAACTCCCCGTGCATTTTCAAATTACTAAATGCACAGGTTGTTCACTTGATAAATACAATTCAATTTTGAAGCAGATTCAATAAATTTTATTGTCTTAGAAACGCTTCTTATTCAGATACATCGAGACACCAGCAAGAGAGCTTAATGTACCTGTAATTCCAACAATTAAAGAAGAGATACCAGAAATGTCAGATGTGTCTGGAAGAACAGCCTTCTTTTTCTTTGGAGTCTTAGGCTTTTCAGGAGTCTGTGGTTGAGGCTCTGGAGTTGGCTCCGGCTGGGGCTCAGGAGTAGGCTCTGGAGTTGGCTCAGGCTGGGGCTCAGGAGTAGGCTCTGGAGTTGGCTCAGGCTGAGGTTCTGGCTGTGGCTCTGGAGCAGGTGGCTCTGGCCTACGATTTACAA
>CAJZJP010000002.1:0-35518 GCA_916050095.1 uncultured Atopobium sp. | reverse complement strand
GCTTCAATACCGTAAGCACCATTACCGTAGTAAATGGTGTTGAGGTACATATTAAGAATCTGGTCTTTAGTAAACTTCTTCTCCATTTGAATAGAGATGTAAGCCTCGCGGACCTTACGCTTCAAAGAACGCTCAAACTGCTCGTTTGAAAGAACAGTGTTACGAACAAGTTGCTGTGTAATAGTGGAAGCACCTTCGCCGCCACCAAACAAAGAGCCAACAGATGCGCGGACAATACCCCAGGGGTCAATACCGCTGTGGGAATAGAAGCGCTTATCCTCAGTATCAATAGTGCCCTGAATAACATAAGGAGAAATCTGATCCAGAGTAACGGAACGGCGCTGCTGCAAATAGAAGTCAGCAATGTCGTTACCCTTGGAGTCATAAACGCGGGTAGGCTCTGCTACCAGGTAGGCATCAGCAGAGTTGTAATCAGGCAGGTCCTCGAGCCATGAAGAAACAGCTGCACCCAAAGAAAGAGCAAGTGCAAGCGCGAGAAGAGCCATAAAGCCAAAGAATCCAGCAACGCCAAAACCTACGGCATGTGTATTTGCGTGTTTACGTGCACGACGGGTTCTAATACCCATTGAGCCTCCTTGTCATAGCTCTCACTATTATAGTCTGATATTTATGTTTCAGTGAATAAAGAGTTACAACTCTGTTGTATTCTGATAGATAACATATTTGATTGATACTATTTGTAGCAGTAACTATATGGTTTAACAGGCTTGCGTTGAGAGGATACAGAGTGCTTTCAGTAGAAGAACAGCTCCGTGTTATTACTTCAGGAACTATGCAAATTGTTCCTTTGGACGGTCTAAAAGAGAAACTCAAGAAGGGCACTCCTCTTAACATCAAGCTTGGCGTAGATCCAACAAGCCCTGATTTGCACCTGGGTCACGCAGTTCCGCTGCGCAAGATGCGTCAGTTCCAGGACCTTGGCCATAATGTTACGTTGATTATTGGTAGTGGTACCGCGCTGATTGGTGACCCTTCTGGTCGAGATTCTACCCGTCCTCCGCTCACTGCAGAGCAGGTAGATGCCAACGCAGAGACCTACGTCAACCAGGCAATGAAGATTCTTGATCCAGAAAGAACTACCGTTGTTCATAACGGTGACTGGATTAAGCCTATGAATCTTGAGACAATGCTTGGCCTTATGAGCAAGTTCACCATTGCTCGTATTCTTGAGCGAGAAGACTTCTCTAATCGCTATCATAATCAGCAGCCAATTGCGCTTCACGAGTTCATTTATCCAGTTCTTCAGGCATACGATTCTGTTGTTATCAAGGCAGATGTAGAGATGGGCGGAAACGACCAGATTTTCAACCTGCTTGCTGGTCGCGATCTTATGCGTGATATGGACATGGAGCCTCAGATTGCGCTTACTATGCCTTTGCTTGTAGGTACTGACGGCACTAAGAAGATGAGTAAGTCTTACGGCAACTACATTGGACTGACTGACGAGCCAAACGATATGTTTGGTAAGGTCATGTCTATTACTGACGAGATTATTCCAATGTATTACCGTCTTTGCTCTACGCTCTCTATTGATGAGCTTGATGCAATCGATAAGAGCTTTGAAGACGGTACTGCTGATCCTTACCAGCTTAAGCGTGCTCTTGGCAGAAATATTGTTGATCTTTATCACGGTGAGGGAGAAGGCCTCAAAGCACAGGCGGCCTTTGATGCTCAGTTCAAGAACAATGAGGTCCCTGACGATGTCAAAGAGTTTGCAATTTCCCTTGAAGCGGATGAAGACGGCCTCATTTACCTGCCAAAGATTTTGGTTGAAGTAGAGATTGCTTCAAGTAATGGTGAGGCTCGTCGTCTGATTGATGGCGGTGGTATCAAAATTAATCAGCAACCTCTTCCAGCAAAGACCTATAAGGTTGAACCATCAGTTCTTGAGGGAGCTCTTCTCCAGGCAGGTAAGAAGCGCTGGGCTCAGCTCATCTAAAACAGAAGCACTAATTAAGGGCGCATACGCATGTGGAAACAATTTGTTCTTGTTCTTATAGTTACAACAGCAATTGTTTTTGTTCCAGGATATCTGGGCGCTCGTTTATCAGGTGGTAAACGAGCGCTTTCGCTTGCCGTGGCTGGCCCGTTAAGCGTCGTTTTTTATATTGTTGCGGGCATTGCAATGTATCCTCTTGGTCTCAAGGGGCTTATCCCGCTTTTTGCTCTTACGGCATGTTTTCTCGCCCTTATTGCAGCAACTCGATTTGGCTCAGAGAGACTTTTACACAAAAAGATCTATTCTTCTTTGTCGCTTTCGTTGCCTGGAGTCTGCATTGTTATTTGTCTTGGCGCACTCGCAGCAAGTTATGTGTTTTATCGAGGTCTTGGTAACCCAAATAACTTCTTGCAATATGACGATAACTATACTCATATCTCTTACATCAATAGAATTATTCAAACAGGTGTTTTTTCGACTTTTAGAGCATCTGTTTTTGATGGTTTGCCACTTTCTACACCACAGCCCTTCTCGGGTTCTTGGTACTATCCACTGGCATTTCACAGCTTTGCTTCAGCAGTTGTGCTGGTTACACACTGCTCAATTGGAATGGCAGAAAATGCCGTTAATGTGGTGTGGACCGGCTTAGTGTACCCATTAGGACTTTTTGCGCTTGTTTCAAAGATTTTTGGAAAGAAAATTCAAGCGGCAGTACTTGCACCCTTTGCAGCATTTGCCAATATGGCATTTCCTGTCCGCATGCTCACAGTACATGGCCCGTTTCCAAATATGCTTTCCTTCTGCTGTGTTCCTATAGCAGTGTATTTGTTTGTGCAACTCCTTGATTCGATTGCGCAATCGTCTTCTCATAAACATGGCGAGAAACCCCAGAAGGCTTCAGATATCTTCATGCTCATTTCGGTACTTTTGGGAATTGTTTTTTGCCATCCAAATGGTGTATTTTTCTGGGCAATTATGGTGTTCCCTTACGTGTTAGTCTCATTTATCCCACGTATGGTGTCTAATAAATGCGTAGGTAAAAAGAATAAAGTTGCTATCTTAGTTGCTTTTGAGACTCTTTGTATTGTCCTTTGTATTGGTATGTGGACCATTGTTTTGAATAGCAGCTTTATGAAATCTGTTGTTCATTTTCTTTGGGGTTGGGATATAAACCCACTTGACTCAATTATGCATATTGCCACTCAGTCGTTCATCATGAATGCCCCAGAAGCAGTTTGTACGGTGCTTTTCTGGGTTGGCTTTATCCACGCTCTTCTCGTTAAAAAATCTCGTTGGTATGCTTGCAGCCTGCTCTTTGTTTCTATTTTCTTTGTTGTGGGACTTATGGGTAACGTAGATGTAAAGCGTTTTCTTATTGGCTTTTGGTACACAGACCCAGAGCGTATTGCTGCCATCATGTGTATCACCTCTACGCCATTAGTTTTACAAGGTGGTATTGATATTGTTTCTGCTGTTTTAGTTGTACTTCAAAAAGTAAAACATGCAGTAAGACCTGCTCAGTCCGCTACAAGCGATAAGCCACGTTTGTCGCGTAGTCGAATTTCTCTTCTTAAGAGTGCGTTTGCAGTTTTACTTTCTATTCCTGTCGTATATGCACTGTGGACCCCAGTTGATCCTTTGCAGTTTCAGACACATGAGCCAAGTCGTTTTCAGATGAGTCTACATTGGATGAGCGAGTCATATATTCCACAAGACTGGAAGACTTATTCCGCTTCTGAACAGGCGTTTGTTCAAAGAGTAAAAGAAATTGTTGGGGACTCAGTTGTACTCAATAATCCATTTGATGGATCATCTCTTGCTTATGCGATAGATGGTTTAAACGTTTACTACAAGTTTAAATACAATGATAATGAGTCACCTGAAAGCAGGCTGATTAGAGAAAAGCTAAATCGCGTGTTTTATGAAAAATCGGTTCAAGATGCCGTTCGTTCTGTTGGCGCGCAGTATTTTATTCGTTTGAATATGTATCCAGATGATCAGTACCCAACTATGCCTAAAGAAGAAGGAGTATGGTCTGGTCTCAATATTGATAATGGTGCTCCAGGATTTGAGTTGGTACTTGAAGAAGGACCGTATAAACTTTATAGAATCACAGCGATTGATGGGGAGTAATTTTGAAAGGCATTATTCTTGCAGGAGGTAGCGGTACCAGGCTTTATCCGCTGACAACCGTTACGTCTAAACAGCTCCTGCCTGTCTACGACAAGCCAATGATTTACTATCCTCTGTCTACGCTTATGCTGGCGGGGATTAGAGACATTCTTGTTATCTCTACTCCTCGTGACCTTCCAAATTTTGAAAAGCTTTTGGGTGACGGATCTGATTTTGGCATCTCTATCAGCTATGCTGAACAGCCTTCACCTGATGGATTGGCTCAGGCATTTGTTATTGGTAAAGAGTTTATTGGTGATGACGCTGCAGCTCTGATTCTTGGAGACAATATCTTCTTTGGAAACGGTCTTTCAGGACTTGTCAGAAAAGCTGCCCAACAGGCACAAATGTCTGGTCGTGCTACCGTTTTTGGTTACCACGTGGATGATCCAGAGCGCTTTGGCGTTGTTGAGTTTGATAAGAACTACAACGCTATTTCAATTGAAGAAAAGCCTGCTCATCCAAAGTCTAACTACGCAGTAACTGGACTTTATTTCTATGATCAGCGTGTTACTGAGCTGGTAAAGCAAGTTCAGCCAAGTGCTCGTGGCGAGTACGAGATTACTGATCTTAATCGTCTGTATCTTGAGGATGGCACGCTTGACGTTGTCACACTTGGCCGCGGTTTTGCATGGCTTGATACGGGAACTATGGAGTCTCTCTTTGAGGCATCAACCTTTGTCCGTACCGTTGAAACAGCTCAGGGTCTGCCGGTAAGCGTTCCAGAAGAGATTGCTTTTGAGAATGGCTGGATTGATAGCTCAAAACTCATTGAATGTGCAGAACGCTACGGCAAATCTACGTATGGCGAGCACCTCAAGAGTGTTGCAGAAGGACGTATCCTTCCTTCTGGAAAGGGAGAGTAGTATGCACGTTCTTATTACCGGTGCGCATGGCCAGTTAGGCAACGAGCTCAAATGTCTTTTTGAGTCCGGTGTCTCTGAGATTGGCCCAATTCCAGAGGTTTTTGTTGAACCAGATGTTGATTATACTGACGTAGACGAGCTTGACATCACTAGCGCTGAGGCAGTTAATACATGGTTTGACCAGCATGAACGCTATGACGTTGTTATTAACTGTGCTGCCGCAACAAATGTAGATGGTTGCGAGAGCAATTTTGAGATGGCGTTTGCAGTAAATGCGCTTGGCCCTATGAATCTTGCACGAGCTTGCAACTCTACACAAACAAAGCTTGTTCAGGTATCCACTGATTATGTTTTTAGCGGTAAGGAAAGCTCTCCCCGCACGGAACAAGATGCTCCTTATCCTGTTTCTGCGTACGGTCGTTCAAAATTAGCGGGAGAGGGACTTGCGCTGGCCGCAAATGCTCAAACGTTTGTGGTTAGAACAGCGTGGCTTTATGGTTATGTTGGCAAGAACTTTGTGGCAACCATGCGCACCCTTGGTGCAAAGTATCCAGAGATTAGTGTTGTTGATGATCAAGTAGGTAATCCTACCAGCGCAAATGATTTGGCACACACAATCTTGTGCATTGCTGCTACTGAGAACTATGGCATCTATCACGCAACCAATGAGGGAACGTGCTCGTGGGCTGATTTTGCCGAAGCTATTATGGCTGGTAGTAATCTCGACTGTAAGGTTACCAGGGTAACTTCTGCTCAGTGGAAAGAGATGCACCCAGAAAGCGCTTCTCGCCCCGCATATTCATCTTTGGTAAATGGACATCTTGAGAGTACCATTGGAAATTGTATGAGGCCTTGGCAAGAGGCTCTTGCGACATATCTTTCGAAGGTAGAAAGAGGTTAGTGTGAAGACCTATTTAGTAACTGGTGGAGCTGGATTTATTGGTTCAAACTTCATCCACTACATGCTTAGAAGAACTCAGGACATTCATATTTTGAATGTGGACGCCCTGACCTATGCTGGCAACCTTGAGAATCTTTCGGAATATGATCAAGACCCTCGCTATACCTTCGCTCACGTAGACATTAGGGATAAAGAGGCTCTTACACAGTTGTTTGAGACCTATCATCCTGATTACGTTATTAACTTCGCAGCAGAGAGCCACGTAGATCGCTCTATTGAAGATCCGGGTGCCTTTGCAGACACTAACGTTATGGGTACTGTTGCGCTTCTGAGCGTTGCAGAGTCTTTCTGGAATGATGGCCAGGGCTCCTACGGAGACCACAGATACCTGCAGGTTTCTACTGATGAGGTCTATGGCTCACTTCCACTTGATGATCCAGAGGCATTTTTCCGTGAGACCACACCTTTGAGTCCACATAGCCCGTACTCTGCATCTAAGGCTTCTGCAGATATGTTTGTAAAAGCCTGGCATGATACGTACGGATTTCCTGCGGTAATCACGCGCTGCTCTAACAACTACGGCCCCTATCAGTTCCCTGAGAAGCTCATTCCTCTGATGATCGAGAATTGCTTGGAGCACAAAGCACTTCCAGTTTATGGTGACGGACTCAATGTTCGCGACTGGCTGTACGTTGATGACCACTGCAAGGCAATTGCTATGGTTCTTGAGGGCGGCAAGCTGGGCGAGGTTTATAACGTTGGCGGTCATAACGAGCGCAACAACCTCTACATTGTTAAGCGCATTATCAGTGAAGTTGCAAGAATCACTGGTGACACTCAGATTACTGAGGATCTAATCTCTTACGTTACTGACCGCAAGGGTCACGATCGTCGCTATGGTATTGCACCCGATAAGATTAAAGAAGAGCTTGGTTGGTATCCAGAAACTCCATTTGAAGAGGGCATTGTTACCACTATCAACTGGTATTTAGAGAACCGCGAGTGGGTTAAGAATGTAGTTTCCGGTGATTATCAGGATTACTACAAGAAGATGTATGAAGGTCGATAATGCGCACATACGATACAGAAACGCTTAAGCATCTCCAGCAAGTTGAGCTGATGATTTTAAAGGACTTCGTAGACACGTGTGAAGCCAACAACATCCGCTATTTTGGTTTTGGCGGCACCGCGATTGGCGCCCTTCGTCATAAGGGATTTATTCCTTGGGACGATGATATTGATGTTTGTCTTCCTGCAGAAGACTTCAACAAACTCTTAGATATCTATGATAAAGAGTGGTCAGAAAAGTATTCAATCATGAATACTGAGAGGGATATCAACTATCCATTCCCAACCACGCGCATTATGCTCAAAGGAACACAGTTCTGCGAAGAAGCACTTGCGCCACTTCCTCTTGACCTTGGTATTTTCCTAGATGTCTACTGCTTTGATAACGTTTCGGATGACGAGAAGGAATATCAGAAGCAGGCATTTGATGCGTGGTTCTGGTCACATATGCGCATCCTCGTTGACGTTCCTCGCCCTGTTATTTTGGCCGACGGCATCAAAGGAAAGCTCTTAAAGGCAGCAGTTACTATGGGTAGGGGAGTTTGCAAACTGCTGCATCTCTCTACTCAGAAAATGTATGAGCGTGAGCAGGAAGCCCGCAACCGCTTTGCTCACGTTAAGACAAAAAGAATTGCCTACCTGCACGATACGGATAGGTTTGTAAATACCTATCCAGTTGATGAGGTTTTTCCTGTCGATAAGCTTGATTTTGATGGAATTCAAGTAGCGTTCCCTAATCAAAATGATAAATTCCTTAGGATGCTTTACGGCGATTACATGCAAATGCCACCAGTTGAGAAGCGTAAAAACCACTATCCAGCGCGTTTGGATTTTGGTCCTTACTAGGGTCTTCTCGTTTGTTAAGCAATAGATAAAAGGAAAAAACGGCATCTCCTGCCGTTTTTTTGTTAGATCGGCAGTCCTTGGCAATCCTCTGAAGCTCGTATGTTCAAAATACTATTATACTTGTCAAAATTTGAACACAGGAGTATTATGACTGACGTAAATTGGTTTGGAAGTTTATTTCGCAGTTAATTGGTCTTCATTTGGAGGAACCGTGGCACTAACAAATAACGTGTTTTCTGTATTAAAAACCATTGCCCTTTCTGACGAGAAACTCAATCAGAGACAGCTTGCAGAAGAGACTGAGCTTTCTTTGGGATCAGTTAATTCAGCAGTCAAAACGTTGGAGGATCAGGGTCTTATTGAGGATAGTCTAATTACTTCAAAGGGTCTTGAAGCTCTGAAACCTTATGAGGTTAAGAATGCCATTATTATGGCAGCTGGTCTGTCTTCTCGCTTTGCACCTATTTCATATGAGAAGCCAAAGGGTGTCCTGAAGGTTCGTGGAGAAGTTCTGATTGAGCGTCAGATTCATCAGTTGCTTGAAGCTGGCATTACTGACATCACCGTTGTTGTGGGTTATAAGAAGGAGTACTTCTTCTATTTGGAGGAGAAGTATGGCGTCAAGATTGTTGTTAATCCAGATTATGCAACAAGAAATAACAATTCCACGCTGTGGTATGTAAAAGATCAGCTTGATAATACGTATATCTGCTCGTCAGATGACTACTTTACTCAGAATCCATTTGAGCACTATGTCTATGAGGCTTATTACTCAGCAACGTATGTCGCAGGAGAAACTGATGAGTGGTGCCTTAAAGAAGGACGTGGTGGACGTATTACCGGCGTAGAAATTGGCGGTTCAAATTCCTGGATTATGCTGGGCCACGTCTACTTTGACAGACAATTCTCAAAGAAGTTTGTAGATATTCTTGAGGCTGTCTACGACAAGCCAGAAACCGTTGATATGCTCTGGGAAGAGATTTACGTCCGTCACATCAAAGAGCTTTCCATGACCATTAGAAAGTATCCTGATGGCGTTATTTACGAGTTTGATTCCCTTGATGAGCTTCGTCAGTTTGACCCAGCATTTATTGAGAACATCGACTCAGAGATTTTTGACAACATTGTCTCGGTGCTTCATTGCCAGAAGAAGGATATCCACGGTTTCTATCCTCTAAAACAGGGACTTACCAATTTATCTGCTCACTTTATTGTGGGATATGGTGATGATGCTCAGGAGTATGTCTACAGGCATCCAGGTGTTGGTACCGAGAAACTCGTTGATCGTGCAGCTGAAGAAGCTGGTCTTCGACTTGCTCGTGAGCTTGGCCTAGACAACACCTTTATTTACGAGGACCAAAAAGAAGGTTGGAAGATTTCCAAGTTTGTGAAAAACGCTCAGAATCTTGATCCTCATAATCCTGAGCAGCTCAAGCGCGCAATGGAAATGGGTTATAAATTGCATCATAGCGGCGCGTCACTTGATCGTTCTTTTGACTTTGTCAACGAGGGTCTTAATTACGAGAAACTCCTGCTTGAAGAGGGTCCTATTGAGATTCCTGGCTACTATGAGCTTCGCGAGAAGGTCCTGCGCTTGAAGAAGTTTGCAGACGCAGATCAGTATCCAATTGTTATTTCACACAATGATTTCTTCTATCTGAATTTCTTGATTGATGAGGCTGGTACCTACAGCCTTATTGACTGGGAATATGCAGGTATGTCAGATGAGGCAAATGACTTTGGTACCTTCACAGTTTGCTGTGAGCTTACTGATGATGAGGCTAATGCTGCTATTGATTACTACTTTGGAAAAGAGGCAACGTTTGAGCAGCGCAGACACTTCTGGAGCTATGTAGTCTTTGCTGGTTGGTGCTGGTATCTCTGGTCTCTGGTTAAGGAAGCAGAGGGCGAGAACGTAGGCGAGTGGTTCTTCATTTACTATCGCTACGCTGCAAACAATATTGATCGTGTTCTTTCTTGGTACGAAGACGCTCAGAACTAAGAGCAAAAGGGGAAAACTATGTATTATGGTCTTTTAAGCGGTATTCTTTGGGCGGTTGATACCGTTATTCTTGGCGTTGCTCTTGGTATGAGTCCTTATGTTGATTCAGCTCAGGCGTCATTTGTCAGCGCATTCATGCACGATTTCTTTGCCGCTGCAGTTCTTTTAGTCATGATGGCTCAGAAAGGCAGACTTAAAGACACCCTTGAGGCAGCAAAAACAAAGAGTGGCCGTGTAGTTATGCTTGGCGCACTTCTGGGTGGACCAATTGGTATGAGTGGCTACCTAGCTGCTATTAACACCATTGGACCTGGTTACACCGCTGCAATTTCAGCTTTTTATCCAGCCGTCGGCTCGCTTTTAGCATGGCTTTTGCTCAAAGAAAAGATGAACTTAAAGCAGATTATTGCCCTTATCGTTGCTCTTGTAGGCGTTATGGTCATTGGCGTATCTACTGCAGCAGGCGAGGGTAACGGAAACGTTCTTGTTGGAATCTTAGGCGTTGTAGCCTGTGTCTTTGGTTGGGGTTCTGAGGCAGTTATTTTGGCTTGGGGTATGCAAGACGATGCTGTTGATAATGAAACCGCACTTCAGATAAGGGAAACCACCTCTGCGTTTGCTTATGGTCTTATTATCTTGCCTCTCGCAGGCTCTGTAGAGTTTGCAAGCCAGGTTGCAGTTACTCCTGCAAATGGCGTTGTCTTTATTGCAGCACTTGCTGGTACTGCCTCGTATCTCTTCTACTACAAGGCAATTGACGCCATTGGCGCTTCTCGCGGTATGGCACTGAACATTTCTTACTCTGCATGGTCGGTAATTTTTGCAGCTCTTGCAGGTATTATCCTGCCAGCAATTATGCCTGAAGCAATTCCATCTCCATTGGTTGTAATTTGCTGCATTGTCATTATTGTGGGAACGGTTCTTTCTGCAACTCCAGATTGGAGTGAGCTGCTCAAGAGAGATTAGTTTGTTTCTGCAATTCTAGATGTCTTAAAAAACGAGTCATTCTGTGGTAAGAATGACTCGTTTTTGTTTATCTAAAGCTTTTAGCTCTGTGTTTGTGAGCTATTTATCGGAGACTAATCTCCAGTTATTTCCTGTCAAACTCCAGGTAGTAAAGTCGGTTGCATCGCCATTGATGACAAACTCTCTGAGTTCTGCATCGCGGTTATTCTCGGTAATAGTTTCAATGTAGTAACGAGGACGATTCTCTCCCTCATAAGACTCATCAAGAGGAGTGGTGTAGTTAGAGAGCATCTGAGAATCTGCTCCCATATCCTTGAGCGTTTGAGCCAAGATATCGTAGTGCCAGACAGGAGCATCTGAGATTTGCATTGGTTGCTCCGCTTCTTCTGCGCTTTGACCAGCAGGTTTATAGAAGATTGCTGGAGCAGAAGTCTCTGTAATGTCGTTTGGCGTCAGATACCAGCGACCATGGTCAGCAGTCACAATAATAGAGGTGTTTTCGTAGAGACCAAGGCGCTTAAGTTCTGCAATATAAGCATCTACGATTTTCCAAGCACCGCGTGTCTGCTCGATCTCATTTTCTTCGCTTGGATCTTTAGGGCGCTCAAGGTTCCTATTAAGAATGAAAGGACCATGGGATCCCATAAGATGGATAAAGCGGAAGCTTCCTGTATCGTTTTCATCATGAATAGACAAACCATAGTGCTGGAGTTCCTGATAATACTTAAGGTCATCTTCGTTATAGCGTTGAGAAGACATATCAACCTCGTCATACGTAAATTTCCTCATCATACGCATGTTGAGGTCCTCGGTGTAATACCAGAAGCGGGGCTTAAACACCCAAGGCATATCTCTACAGAACGCCGTCTTGTAGAGAATGCGCAGCGCACCAAGAACATTAAGCTGGTTTTCTGAACCGCGGCCACGAAGCTCGTGATAGTTGATAGTGCGGTTGTGCATGTAGTCGGTATAAATTGAGTTGAAGTTATCGGTATACAAGCCAACGGAGTAACCAAGTTTATTGATGTCATCTAGATAATGGCTGTTGTCCGCCCAACCATTAACAAAGTCTCCAAATGATTGACCGGGTTGTAGGCGATTTTCAAAGACAAGAGAAGGAATTCCGTATCGTGTAGGAATCATTGATCCAACAGAGTTCCTGTACCAGGTAAAGCCTGTCATATGGGCGAATGTCTCGGGATACTCGTTATAGATTTGCTGTACAAAGGCTGTATCAGTGGTATCCAAAACAAAGACCACAACGTTCTTTTTGGAAGAGACGTTAAAGAGTCCATCTCTTGTGGCATAGATTTGCTGAGATTCTCTTGTGTTTACGTCGGTAAAAGCAGCTACAGCTGGTCCCCATAAACTTGCAACGCCCACTGCCTGGACAATGATAAGAGCTGTTGCGGTTACCAAAAGACCCGTTCTAAGCTGCCTTGCTTTAAGGAGCGAGAAGATCACTGCAGCTGCAATAATTGCCAGCCAAATGAGGCCAGAGACAATCATCTGATTGGTAAAGTTGGACCAAATGACCTCATGACCATCAGCAAGTGGCATGCCACCGTTCAAGAACACTGCCTGAACATATGACGCTACGCCGATGGCGCCTACGAGCGCAACTGCAACGTTAAATACGCGTTTGCGAAGTAATGAAAGCACTGCAGTAGAAATAAGCGTTAGTAAAAGACCAGCTAAAAATACAGGACCTGCTACGTCATTAAGACTAAACGATAAATCCTTTGCGTTGCTGGCTACCAGCTCAAGCGGAGCTACCACCAAGATAGTAAAGACCGTGAAGAACGAAACAAGAAATGCAACACCAATACGGCCCCTAGGCTTGAGGGTGCCCTCTTTTTGTTGTTTGAGACGAACGGCTTCTGCTGCGAGAATCTCTTTCATCTGAGCGTTCGCAGCTTCAGCGCCCTTAGTATCAACTTTATGAACCTTGCCTTCAACGATCTTGTTTGCGTTCTCGTCAATCTTAAGGATGCGGAATAGCACCTTACGAGAGCGTCTAAATGCCACACCAAGCACAGCGGAGAGTGCAACCACAACTGCTGCTAGCGCTTGGATGGTGTAGGTCATAACTGACGGGTCAACGTACGCCTGAGCCGTTGCAGGCAGCAGTGCCCACCAGGTCAGAGTTAACACAAGTGTGTAGAGTGCCCCGTGAATAATGAGTAGTTTTTTATTGGCTGACGATGTGGTCATAGTCGAAGAAGTCCCTTGTTTAAGTGGAATAAATTTAAACAAGCTTATTTTATGTTTTCAAAAAAGCTCGTAACTAGATTGCGATAATGTGTATAAGTTGTTGACATACTCTATCATCACTAGCCGTTACTCTTCTGGCCACTCTTATAAGCCAGGTTGATAAGCTTAGCCACAGGAGTTGGCCAGAACTTCTTGAGCATCTCCAGGTCTTCCTGTTCACGACGGTTATCGTGAATAAGGTGGCTGGTTTCAGAGTCTTCATGAATGCGGTGAAGCATCAGTACACGGGTGTCGTACAAGAAATCACCCTCACGCTTACTGATTGCTTCCCATGCTTCCCAGTCTAGGTTAGAGCCAAATCCAGCCTTGAAAACAGGCACTTCAAGGTTGGGGAGAACCAGCGTGGTGCTTGGACAGCAAATAGCACAGCCCAGCTCAAGCGCACGACGTTTAGCCCATGCTTTACCTGCATTTTCTGGCTTGGAGAGCGAGTACAAGAGGCGACGCTTTACCTTAAGCAAGCGATTTTCAAGAACCTCCTCGCCGTCACGCAACTCGCCGTAATTAGTGAAATAAATCAGCGGGCGAGAAGAACTGTTGACGCGGTCAAGCATATGCTCTGCATAGGAAGGCTTATAGAGGTCATCCTGATGCGCGATGGTTACTAACGGAGTCGTACAAACGCTCACGGCAAAGTTCCAGTCGCCAGCAATGCCTCCCGGACCGGGATTAACATGCATGGGAATGTTGTACTTCTCGCAAAGAGACTGAATCAGTTCATTTGGTGTTGAAGTAGCCAAAAGAATATTCGTAGACAGAGTTTGCTCCTTGAGCGAGAGAATGCACTCTTCTAGATAGGGGCTCTCGCCATATGCGCAAACAGCAAACGTGTGATCCTGAGGTGTATACATTGCTACATCCAATCGATTAGCTCCGATGTCTAGTATTATAAGAATGTTATCGGACGATGGCGAATGGGAGCCTTTGTGGAGTCTGACGGATATAAGACATACGAGAACCCCGATGAGCTAAGAAAGATCCAGATTCTTTCTACGCTTTTGATGGATGAGCTTGACCGCGTCTGTACGGAGCTTGGTATTTCGTATCAGGCGTACGGCGGAACTGCTATTGGCGCTGTGAGGCACAAAGGCTTTATTCCCTGGGATGATGATGTAGATATCTCGATGTTCCGCGAGGACTATGAGATTTTTTTGGAGAAGGCACCAGCGCTTCTTCGTCCGGATTTTTGCATCCAAAACGGAAGAAAAGACAATTTCTTTCCAGCAGTTAATACAAACCTCTCTTTAAAGGGAACAGTTTGCGTCCCTGACGAGTTTATGACCTGCCCTTTTACTTACGCTATCTCAATTGGAATTTTCCCCTTTGATAAAATTCCTGCGGATCCAAAGAAGCTGGCTAAGATTAAGCGCCAAACATGGTTCTGGGGACGCTTGAACTTCCTTCTGGTTACTCCAACGCCTCGCGTGCCGTTGACTGGCTGGAAAAAGAAAGTTGCTCTTGCGGGGTGCTTTGTCATTCATCACGCCTTGAAGCTTTTTAGGGTTTCATCTGCGTATATTCAACGTAAGTGGGACCAGGCAGCACGTACTGCAGAGGACGAGAATACCACTCATTACGCAAGCTTTGTTGAACCTGATCCAGAGAACTGGTCAATGGACAAAGAAGACGTTTTTCCAATGGTGCGTGTTCCTTTTGAGGACATTACTACTACGCTTCCTAAGGAGTATGACAAGCTTCTTACCAGGGGATATGGGGATTACATGCAGCTTCCTCCAGAGAAGGATCGTAAAAACCATCATCCTGGTGCGCTTGATTTTGGTAAATGGAAAGATGTAGACGTTACCAAAGGAAGCCGTCAGGCATTTGAAGACTTTGGTCAGAAAAGCTAACTATGACTATTGATACTTCTACGGAACAGCTTAAGAAAAACTACTTCTGGAATACGCTTGGTTCTTTAATGAACGCCGCCTCAACAGTGCTTATGTTGATGGTGGTCGCACGTACCATGGGAGCTGCTGCCGGTGGTGTTTTCTCGCTTGCGTATGCTGTGGCTCAGCAGCTTATGGTTATTGGTCACTTTGAAATTAGGACGTATCAGGTTACCGATACAGAAGAAGTATTCTCGTTTGGTGTGTATCTTGCGGCACGAATCATCACAACCGCTTTGATGATTGCGGGAATCATCATCTTCACCCTGCAGTCCCAGGGATTGAGCTACGAGGGGGTGCTGTATGCCCTCATTGCATCGCTTCGTTTATTTGACGTTGTGGAAGATGTTTTCCATGGCATGTTCCAGCAGCATGGTCGCTTAGATATTGCCGGTAGAGCATTCTTTTACCGCGTGCTTGCAACCGTTGTTGGCTTTGCAGTAGGTGTGCTTCTTACAAAGAATTTGCTTGTTGGTGCAGCTCTTTCTTTTGTTGCATCGCTGGTAGTTATGATTGCGCTTGTCATTCCTCCTACTAAGAAGATGACAACGCTTAAGCCCACTTTTGATTTTAAGCAAATTACAAAGCTGTTGGTTACCACTGCACCATTGTTTGCTGGTTCATTCTTACTAACGTACGTTGTTGGCGCTCCTCGCTATGCGCTGGGCGCTTTGAGTGATCAGGCGCTTCTTACGTTCTTTACGGCATTGGCCATGCCAGCCATGGTTATCAATCTTTTAAGTAACTTTGTCTTTAAGCCACTGCTCACTCAAATGGCCGAATATTGGAATAATCAGCAGGACAAGCAATTTGTGGGTCTGATTCTTAAGGGCTTTGCCGTAGTTGCCCTGGCTACTGTTGTTTCGATGGCTTTGGCTTGGCCATTAGGAGCTCCGGTTCTTGGACTTTTGTATGGTCTTGATTTTGAGCCATATAAGCTAGAGCTTTTGCTGTTGCTCTTTGGTGGCCTGCTCAATGCTCTTACCGTCATTTTGTACTATGCCGTAGTAACCATGCGTAAGCAGGTTGCCGTCTTTGTGAGCTACGCTGCAGGTGCAGGCTTTGCTGCACTTACCGGGGGATGGTTTGTGGGCAACTTTGGCATTATGGGAGCGTGCATGCTCTATGATGCCTCGCTTGCAATTCTCGCTCTGGTATTTGGTATCTTCTGCTTTTTGGGATTTAAAGATCAAAAGAAAAAGTCCGCTGCGTAAGCGGACTTTTTAAGTATTGCCTGTGTGAGCGTGCCGTCAGAGAGCTAACGTGTCTTTTACACGCGGGTTCGCTGGTTTAGATCAGTTACAAAATCAAGGTTTTTCTCGTCACGTGAGTCTTTGTCACGCAGAGCAAGCTCAGCTGAAAGTTGCTCAACCTTAAAAGTAAGCTTAGAAATTGCACAGGACTGATGGAAAATCCTAATAAGCATCAGCACAATAACCAGCAGCAGGACAAAGTTTGCGGGACTCATGAAGCCAAAAAGCCCAGCAAAGAAATAGGCAAGCTGGGGGATAAGCGCAAACAAAACAAGGATTCCTGCAGAAACAACCCAATACACAGAGTCGGAGATGCGAATCTTTGATTTACGGACGCTATTGATGACAATGCCCATGGCAAAAAGAGCACCAATAAGCAGCAGAATTCTGAGAACTAAAGTCATGGTGCCACCTTATCTAAACCACTGGAAGAGCAAAAGCGAGAGGCAAGTGCGAGCCATATACATAATTGAGTTATAGAAGCTCAAGTAGGACTCACCACCTTGACGCTCACGCATTTCAGTTTCAATCTCGACAACCTTAGCTCCTCGACGCATTAGTAGCGAGATGGTGTCTGGCTCGGGGGAGAAATCAAAGGAGCGCGCATACGTTTCAATAAGACCACGATCGTACATACGCATGCCCGAGGTAGGGTCAGTAATGGTCTGACCAGTGCTTGTTTTGATAAGCCAAGAAATCAGCTTGGAGCCAATCTCTCGAGGAGAGTTTCCGCGAGCCTTGGTGACAAAGCGAGAAGCAATGACGATGTTTGCTCCCTCGTTTACCATTGCTTGAGCCATAGGAGCAATGTACTCAGGCCTGTGCTGGCCATCGGAGTCAAACTGCACCACAGCGTCATAACCATGTTCTTTGGCGTAGCGCATACCAGCCCTAAAGCCTGCAGAAAGGCCTCCGTTAACAGGAAGATTGAGGTAGTTAAATCCGCGTTCTTTACAGATATCTAGCGTGCGATCAGATGAGCCGTCGTTGATTATGATGTAATCAATCTGCGGGGCTACCTGGCGCAGCTCTGTAATAGTTGAAGCAATGCAGGCTTCTTCGTTATAAGCGGGAACGACTGCAAGAATTCTCACGAGCATCCTTTGAATTACAGATTTACACGTTAACTGCATGAATATCATAGCTCAAAAGCCGAATTAAACTTGACTCGTATATAGTAGATTACCTAAAGAAATCGAAAGGTGAACGCTATGGAGTTTCCAAAAGAGCTTAAAAACCCTATTCAATCGGGCAATTTTACGTTTTATGACACCTTGATTGAAGGTGTAAAGGTTGTGGACGTAAAGCTTTACGGTGATGCTCGTGGTGGCTTTATGGAGACTTATCGTGAAGAAAACTTTGTTGCAGGCGGTATTGATGCCTCGTTTGTTCAGGACAATCAGTCCTCATCCGTTCAAGGTGTGCTCCGTGGCCTTCACTTCCAGATTGAGCATCCACAGGCAAAGCTTGTGCGCGTAATCTCTGGCACTGTCTTTGACGTTGCTGTTGACCTGCGAGAGGGAAGTCCAACTTGGGGCCAGTGGGAAGGTGTTGTCCTGTCCGCGGAGAATCGCAGGCAGTTCTTTGTTCCACGCGGCTTTGCCCACGGCTTTTTGGTGCTCTCAGAGACCGCTGAGTTCTGCTACAAGTGCGATGACATCTATCATCCAGGTGATGAGGGCGGCGTCATGTGGAATGATCCAGAGCTTGGCATTGAGTGGCCAGCATTTCTTGGCGAGAAGACCTTAGATCCAGTAAAGGTTATTCTTTCCGACAAAGATAAGATTCATCCAGCACTTTCTTCACTTAAGAAGTAACAAGCGCTGAAGGCAAGTTAGGTACTATGAACGAACGTAATCGTCGTGAGCGAGAATCCACAGTTCACGAGCTAAATCGCATGAACGAGCCAGAGTGGACAGAGGAAGCTTCTGATAAAGAGCTCCCAACTCAGCCGCTTCCTCGTGCAACCCAGATGGAACTTCTCGCCCCAGCGGGAGGTCCAGCGCCATTTACCGCAGCTCTTGCTGGTGGTGCTGATGCTATTTACTGCGGCTTGGGCAACAACTTCAATGCTCGTCGTGGTGCAGACAACTTTGATGACGAGTCGTTTGCACGTGCGTGCAGACAGGCTCATCTAGCTGGCGCTCGCGTGTATGTCACCGTGAACGTTGTTGTTAAGTGGGATGAGATGCAGCGGGTACTGCGCTTGATTCGTCGCGCGTGGACTCTTGGTGCAGACGCCTTTATCATCCAAGACTGGGGTCTTATGGCTCAGGTCAGACAAACCTGGCCAGAGATTGAATGCCACGTATCAACACAGGCAAACATCCACGATACGCGCGGTGTTGCTGCCTGCAAAAAGCTTGGTGTGGGTCGCGTTACGCTGTCCAGAGAGCTTACGAAAGAAGAGATTTCTACTATTTCCAAGCTCGGCGTTGAGCTGGAGTGTTTTGGTCACGGCGCCTTGTGCTTCTGCTATTCGGGCATCTGTCACATGTCATCTATGCGAGGAGACCGCTCTGCTAACCGTGGAGCCTGTGCTCAGCCGTGCCGTCTGCCGTATGAGCTGCTCAATTCTAAGCACGAAGTTGTTTCGATGGGCGGCATTGACAGGCTGCTTTGTCCCAAGGATTACTGCACTATTGATGATGTGCCTGACATGATTGAGGCGGGCGTGGGCTCGCTTAAAATTGAGGGCCGCATGAAGGCACCCGAGTACGTGTACTCGGTGGTGTCTTCGTATCGTCAAGCAATTGATGCTGCCGAGAAGGGCGTGGATAACCAGGCCGATGTAGCTCGCCGCCACCGCTTGCTTAAACGCTCGTTTAACCGTGGTCTGACCAACGCGTACCTGCATGGCACCGCTGGCAACGAGATGATGAGCTACGAGCGCTCCAACAACCGCGGTGAGATTGTTGGTGAGGTCACCGGAGGACGCCCACTTGAGGATGCTCTTGAGCGTAAGAGTGGTCTGAATGGTGGCCGTGTTAAGCTGCGCCGCTACAAGCAGGCAGATGTTGATCTTATTGCACACGCGCCTATTGGCAAGAATGACTTGCTTGAAATTAGGCCGCTCGATGAACCTGACAAGTTTTTGACCGCTCTTTGTCCTATTGACGTTGAGCCTGGTCAGACGGTTACCGTTCGCACTTCTCGCGTTATGCAGACCGGATCTACGGTACGCATTATTCGCTCTGAAGCGGCGCGCGTAGCTGCTGAGCAGATCTCTTCACTGGAATATCCTCGTAAACGAGCTGTTGACGTGGCTATTATTGCCCGCATTGGCCAGCCCTTTACTGTGGTCCTTACTACCGCAGATGGTGTGGCAAGCGCGTCTGCCGAGGGCTTTGTGGTGGAGGAGGCACGCACCAAGGCGGTAACCTCTGACGAGCTTATTGAGCACGTTGGCCGCATGGGAACCTCGCCGTTTGAGGCGGTAAGCTTTGATGTCCAGATGGACGATACGTGCGGCATGAGCTTTAGTGCTGTCCACAAGGTCCGCGCTGCGGCATGTGAGCAGCTCGAGACCGCACTTCTTGAGGAGTACCAGAACCGCGAGCAGAAGATTGCTCCGCTTTCCCGTCTTGCCTATCAAAAGGAGCGAGAAGCTCAGGACAAAGAGAAGCTTTTTGCCTTTGATGAGGCTGCTGCAAAGACAAATGCATCGCAGGCAGAGGTCTGTGTTCTAGTTGAGACTCCAGAGCAGACACGTGTTGCGCTCAAGGCGGGAGCAAATCGTCTGTATGCAACTACCGATGCGCTCGCAGAGACTTCGTGGCCAGAGAATCTTCTCGCCAAGGTGACCCCATGGCTTGATGAGGTATGTCGCGAGATTGACCATAGTCGCCTGGATCCCTACGTTGCTGCAGGTAAGCCGGTTGCTGTGGGAAACATCTCCGAGCTGGCGCTGGCCGTTGAGCGCGGAGCCATCCCTGAGGTGCGCGAGTGCATTCCAGTTCATAACGATTACGCCTTACAGGCACTTGCCGACATGGGAGCAGAAGGCGTCTGGCTCAACTCCGAGCTTACCCTCCAAGAGATCTGTCATATGGCGAGAAACGCCTCGATTCCTGTGGGTTATATGGTCAGCGGCTGTATTCGTACCATGACCACTGAGCATTGTATTTTGATGTCTACGGGCAAGTGTATCCACGATTGCGATGCCTGTAAGCTGCGCCTTGAGGAGCATACGCTTAGAGGTATTGATAACGATTACATGCCCGTAAGGACTGACAGACATGGTCGCTCCAAGATTTGGAGCCCCAAGCTCTTTGACGGCGTGCCAGAGATGGCTGAGATGCTTTCTTGTGGTGTGAAGCGTTTTATGGTGGACGCAACGCTTCTGAGCACGGAGCAGACAAGAGAGGCTACCTCTCGCGTAGCTGCAGCGATTGCGGCGACAGCGTCGGGTGCATCATTGCCTGCACGTCTCAAAGATGCTTCAGTTGGACATCTTTTCTCGCCAATTGGATAGTGCAGAAATAAGTTTGGAATTTTGGGTAGGATACCCATGTTGTAAGTCATGAGCGCGAACGCGCTTTGAGTAGATTTGAATAGGAGCAAACATGGCCATTAATCGTGACCTTTTGAATGCAACCCTTGATGTTATTCGCCAGAGCCTTCAGACCGACGGCGGCGACGTTGAGCTTATCGATGTAAGCGATGACGGTACCGTTACCCTTGAGATGGTTGGTTCTTGCGCCGGTTGCCCTATGTCTGCATACGATATGTCTGAGGGTATTGAGCGCATCCTGATTGAGCACGTCCCTGGCGTTAAGCGTGTTCAGCCTGCAATGCTGTAAATTGCCGCTCAGCACCAAAAAGTGAACGTTTGGTGCGTTTCGGCACATAGTTTTTATATGCATAAACGTGTTTTTTATGCAGAGAAGTTATGAAGAACCATAACTGACCTGCGTATTTACAAATTTTATATATCACGTCCCGCACATTATTGTGTAGGGCGTGATATTTTATATAAACGGATAATTAGTTTTTCTGACCATACATTTGTATGACGTAAGAAAGGTGGACGTTGTGGTTCTTTCTGATTGCGACATTAAAGCCGAGATTGCTGCTGGTCGTATCGTTATTGAGCCTTTATGCGAGAAAAATGTGCAGCCTGCATCGGTTGACGTATGTCTTGGCTCAAACTTTAGAATTTTCCGCAATTCTACGCACACCTCAATTGATCCACTTGTAGCTCAAGAGGGTCTTACTGAGTCAATTGATGTTCCTGAGGGAGAGGTTTTTGTCCTTCATCCTGGTCAGTTTGCGCTTGGCACTACGCTTGAGCGCATTGCTATTCCTGACGATATTCTTGGCAAGCTTGAAGGTAAGTCCACCCTGGGACGCCTGGGTCTTATGATTCACTCAACTGCAGGCTATGTTGATCCAGGCTGGGACGGAGAGCTCACACTGGAGCTTTCTAATGTTGCTAACCTTCCAATCATTTTGCACCCTGGCATGAGGATTGGTCAGCTTTCCTTTGAGCGTATGAGCTCTCCTGTTGAGCGTCCTTATGGCTGCAAAGATCTTGGCAGCCATTATCAGGGTCAGCGCGGAGCAACTCCTTCGCATGTTCTTTCAAAGTAGTTTTAGTAAGTAGGACGTATTGTGTGGCTTGATGCTTTCTATCATTCATTAAACCCAGTAGCACTTTCTCTGGGTCCGCTGTCTATCAGATGGTATGGTCTGGCATATCTTGTAGGCTTTGTGCTTGCTGGCGTAGTTATGTACAGAACTGCTCAGCGCTGGAAACTTAACGTTACCCTTGATGACGTACTTAATTTGATGGTTGGCATCTCGTTTGGCGTTATTGTTGGTGCTCGTCTGTTCTACGTTATTTTCTACGGCGCTGGTTATTACGTGACTCATCCACTTGATGCATTTGCTTTAAGTCAAGGTGGCATGAGCTTCCACGGTGGCCTTGTAGGCGCTGTTGTTGGCGGCTCTATTGTCTGTAAGGCATCGGATCTCTCTATCCCTACCATCTGTGACCTGGGAGTTATTGGTGCGCCGCTTGGTCTTTTCTTTGGACGCTGCGCAAACTTTATCAACGGTGAGCTTTGGGGAAAGCCCACAGATCTGCCTTGGGGAGTAATGTTTGAGACAGGAGGAGCGGTCTACCGTCATCCTTCTCAGCTCTACGAAGCCCTTCTCGAGGGCCTTGTGATGTTTGCCATTTTGTACGTCCTTTCTAGGAAGTACCCTCCTCGTCCACAAGGAACGTTCATTGGAACGTTTTTGATGCTCTATGGCATTTTTAGGTTTGTCGTGGAATTTGTCCGTGTTCCAGACGAGCAGCTTGGCTACCTTTTTGACAGCTTTATTACCATGGGACAGTTGCTCAGTCTGCCTTTAGTTGTACTTGGAATTGTGGTGCTTGTTTTGGCAAGAAGGCTAAATTCACCACAAGTTGGAAGGAATTAGAAGCATGATTAAAAAGGCGCTGAATAGCCTTTTCTCCATACTTTTAGTGCTTGCGCTCTTACCAGCTCCTGCATTCGCAGAAGCAGCGGGGGAGTTGACCACTACTGCTACTGCAACCTCCTCAGCAGAGAATGTTCTTACTGCTCAGGACAACGCTTCTGGTACGGAAGCTGCTTCTGGTACGGAAGAAGCTACAAGTGGTGCAACCACAACCTCTGAAGAGACAGGCTCTGGTGTTGCAGCAACCACAAATGAGACTGACTATCCACACAAAACGCTGGACCAGGCAGTAGAAACTCTAACTAATTCCTTCTATAAGCCAAAACCTCGCTATGGTGTAGATACTAACCTCAACACCATGGTTGCAGAAGAGCTGCGCCGCATTGGTGCTGGAGAGGTTAACGTTAGAGTGGCATCTGTTCAGATGTCTTCGACAGTCTCATATGCTCACGCAGGCATTTCTACTGATTTTGCGACTAATGGTTCTATTGTGTACTTTTGGATGGATGCGGCCGGTTTTACTAACCAGAGAAGCACTCTTATCCTCCGTCAGGCAAAAGTTACCTTTGAACTTTCCAAAGATGGCAAGACCGTCCAATATACCTGCAATGTTTTAATTCCTTGGGATGAGGCAAAATCTCAGGCACAACTTGCTGACGTATCTCAAAACCTTGCGCCATCATATGCGGCAGGACAGAATGAATCTTCTGTAACTTCAAACTTTACCCTTCCACATAAGCTTGTTTCCGCAGATGGAAACCAACTTTCATGGTCTAAGGTCACTTGGACTAGCTCAGATACCTCTGTTGTTCGCATTGATGGATATGGCACTGAGCCTTATAAGGCAACAGTTACCCGCGGCATTCGTGACAAGCAGGTAACGCTGACTGCAAATGTCTCTTTGAGCAGCTCAGACGCTCCTCAGACAAGTTATCAGAAAACCTTTACCATAACGGTTCCCGGAGATCCTTCGGCTATTACCGATGCACAGAATAATCTGTTGAGGCGCATTAACAGGCGTTTCTCGGCATCAAGTATTAAAGATGTGTATACCAATCACTCAATTAATGCTCAGGCGGTTACAGATGACCTGCAGATGCCTACGCCAAAGAACTTTGGCTTGGACGGAAAGCGCTATCAGTTTACCTACACTTCCTCCAATGCTGCTATTACGTTCAATGGCTATAGGGGAACGGTGTACCAGCCTTTGCCTTCTGCTTCCGCGCAGCAGGTAGACATCACTCTGACCGTTACCGATAAAGAAAATCCTGAGGTATCAGTCTCTAAGACTCTTACGGTTACGGTAAGCCCGCTTAATCAGGCTGACATTGATGCAGAGCTTGCTTTGATGAATGAGTCTAAGGCTCATTTCTGGGATGCACTTGCTACTCCTTCTGGTCAGCAGAATAAGCAGGATAGCGTTTCTGAATCCCTGGCTACACCAAACAAGTTCTATCGCGCTGCAGACGGCTCTTTGACCTGGTCTTATGATGTTAACAATACCGATAAGACCGCAAGTGGTATTGTGCCTTCCGAGTTCCCAACGTATGACCCTATGGGTCCTGCTGATCAGGCTCGCACCTACAGCTCTTCTCAGCCAACAATCATTCAGAACGAGAATCTTGTTCTAGCACAGACTCCTGAGTACAACACTTCTGTTACGGTTTCTGCACTTCTTTCAAGTGCACGTTATTCTCGCTATGCAAGCTTGTATCCAGATAATGAGCAGTTCCAGGCCCTTACTAATCAGAAGGTCTCTGCCACCTTTACCGTGGCGGGCGAGAAGGGCGCTCGATCTGCAGAGGAAGATCCAGACCCAAGTCAGCTTGTTTCCGTCACTCTTTCTGTGGTGGGTCTTGATAAAGACGGCAAGCCTCAGCACTGGGCTCCTACACAGACTATTGAGGTTCGTAAGGGTACAACTGCTGATAAGGTAACGTACAATTACCTGAAGAATAACGGTCTTACCTATGATGCGGCGGGCGGTTATCTATCTTCTATTACGTCTCCTGCACAGGGTTTGACACTTGCAACGGCTCAGATTGATGGTGCCTATAAGTGGTGGCAGTTCTTTGTGAACGGCCAGCTTTCGGACAAGATGGCAAATAATGTTACCTTGGACGAGAACACAACTATTACCTGGACATATGGTGGACAGGATAGCTCCATTCCAACTCCTCAAAAAGAGTTGGTTATCAATCCATTTGCTGAGCACCCTAACTACGATGCATCTTGGAGCGGTTTTGGTAGCGGAAACGGTTCCACTACTACGCAGAGCACCCCAATTAACTCTGCAGCCTTGCGCTGGAGTGTTACTGAGGGAACTCAAAATGCACCAGGATTTATTTCTGACCAGGTCATTGTTAAAGATACTGTCTATTACGTAAGCGGTTCTACTCTCAAAGCAGTTGACGCTGCAACAGGTAACCTTATTGCTGAGGCACAGATTGGCTCTAAGGTCTCGTACTTTGCACGTCCACTCTACGTTAATGGCATGATTGTTGTTGCTACCGATGATGGATGTCTTACCGCATTCTCGGCAACAACTATGGAGTGCATCTGGAAGACAGAGCCGCTGGATACCACCAATGCATTGCAGTCCGTTTCTAGCCTGACGGTTAATAATGGCACCATCTTGGCTGAGTTTACTAAGATGAGCGGATTTGACGCAGCTGGTGGCTACATGGTTGCTGTTGACGCTGCTACTGGTGCGCTTCGCTGGAAGCAGAATGCACAGCCTGCAAATATTCCTGGAGCAACCTCTGGTCAGCCTTCAGGTTATTACTGGTCTGGCGCAGCGGCTTCTGGCTCTGACTTTATGATTGGCGACGAGTCCTCCTCTGTCAGACTTATCAGCGGTACAACCGGCGCCATTGAGGCCGAGCTTAACCTTGGCTCGCCAATTCGCGCAGGTATTGTTCCTGTCTCTGTTGATCAAAACGGTAATGGAACCTATCTTGCCGTAACCAGAAATGACGGTACGCTGCACCTGATTAGAAGAAACGGTGCTTCTCTTGTTGAAGAGAAGCAAGTCAAATTTGCAGCAGAATCTACCTCTACACCAACTATCAGCGGTTCTAATGTCTTTGTTAACGGCGTTGATGCTGAGGGCTACGGAACTATCTCTGTGATTTCTCTTGATACCTTTACGGTGATTGACCAGGCCCGAGCTGGCAAGGGTAAGTCTCAGAGCACCCCTCTTGTTTCTGTTCAGCAAAACGGTACCTACGCCTACTTCACGGTAAACGGTCTACCTGGTGGCGTATGGGTATACAAGTTGGGCACCAGCCGAGCAGCTCAGATTTACACTCCTGATAAAGATCATCAGAACTACACCACGTCGTCGGTCATTGCAGATTTTGAGGGCAATCTTTACTACACCAACGACTCCGGCACGCTTTTCTCGCTTATTAATCAGAAACCTTCTGGCGAGAATACCCAGCCATCTGGAGACATTTTTAGCAGGACAGATTCCACAGCTACAAACGTGCCAGCTCAAGATCCTTCATCTCCAGCTGCGCATGAAACTTCCTCGACCACCGCTGCGAGTGCTGGTGAGGAGGTTACAAAGGCTCCATCTGAGAACAAGACTGCAGACACTAACTCTGACGAGAAGCAGCTTCCACCTACTGAATACTCAAATAAGCAGGCCGCTGCCCCACAGCAGGTGTCCTCTGCGCCTACCATTCCACTTCTGAGTGTCTTTGGTTTCTTTGCTTCTGGTGCAGTTCTTGCAGTGTTTGTAGTGTTGCTTAAGAAAGAAACTGCTGCAATTCACCATGTTTCCAATGGCCGAGGCCAGGTGAGATAGTGGTTAAGCTCACAAGAGAATCCAAACGGATTCTCTATTTGGCAGCATCAATAGTATCTTTTGTGTTCATGCTTTTCTTTGCATGGACATTGATTCAGTATTTCTTTACGCCTGCTTCAAGCACTTCTGCTCAAGAAGCTCCTACCGCACAAGGTCAGACGGTAGCAGGTGCTTCTGGCGCGCAAACAGACTCTCAGACGTCACAGACGCAAGGGAGCTCTAGTTCAGACGCTCAATCAAATGCTGATGCGTCTAAAACGCAGGATTCTTCTAATCAGAAAACGTCGGAGCCTTCTAACTCTGGTAACTCAACAAACGCTGTAGCTGCTCCTCATAAAGAGAATAGTGCGCTTTCTGTAAGTGTTACGGTTGACGGCTCTGCAGCCAAAGGGTCTTCATTTACTGTCAACCTCAAGGTGCAAGAGGGTACGTCAGTCTATGACGCGTTGCTTGCAAGTGGAGCCGGGGTAAATGCACGTAGCACGTCGTTTGGTATGTACGTTGCGGCTATTAATGGGCTTGCAGAGCGTGACCATGGTCCACAGAGCGGTTGGGTATATTCAGTTAACGGTGTTCAGCCTAACTACACGTCAGATGCATATGTTCTGCATGATGGCGATTCGGTTGTTTGGACGTACGTTAACGCGGTGAACTAATGAATCCCGCGCGCACAAGCTTTTCTCGTCTTCATCCACTTGCTACGGTTGTGCTGTTTGGATGCGAGGTTGTGCTTGCCGCATTTTCTTTTCAACCTCTCTGTGCGCTGATTGCTTTTCTAGGGGCGCAGCTTTGTACAATCCAGTTGTTTGGCACCAAACATGCTGCTAAACAGCTTGTTTGGTATGCTCCAATTATTATATTGATGGCGATAATCAATCCGTTTTTCTCGGCATCTGGCTCTACCGTTTTGTATTCTTTTGGACACACACAGCTGTACGCAGAAAGTCTGGTGTACGGGGCTACCTCGGGTCTTGTGCTCGTAAGTACTTTGAGCTGGCTTGAGTGCCTATTTGCAGTAGTATCGCCGCTCGAGATGTTACAGCGATCAAGTGCGCGCTTTCCAGGATTGCAGCTAGTCTTGAGCCTTTCTGTGCAGCTTATGCCACAGCTACTTTCTGATCTGACAACAGCCCGCCAAATCCAGTCAGCAAATACCGCAGCTAGAAGATGTGATTCTGCCGTACAGTCACATCAGCAAAGCCGTGTTCCAAGTCAAAGCCGTCTGTTGAGCGCGAGAAAAACTATTGCGCAATCAGCTACCACCATTAACGCAGTGTGCATGAGCGCGCTGGAGAAGTCGATAAGTACGTTTCAGTCTATTCTGTCTCGAGGTTGGGGGATGGCAGGACACAGGAGCAGATGGAGCGCTGAAGTGCTTGACGCCTATGATACTGTGGCGTTGCTGGTATTTACTTTCTTAAGCGTTATAGCAGCGGTTTCTTTGTATATGCTGGTACAAGCTTGGCAGTTTTATCCTACTATGCCAGAGTTCCAAGTGAGTTTTTGGTATCTGGGCGTTGTGCTGTTTACCGTTTTACCAGCAATTTTTGTGCGTATTGATACTGTTTTATGGGAGCAGTCTGTATGAGTGAGCATTCTTCCTATATTCAGAATTCACCTACTACTTCAGTTAGTAAAGAAGTAGTTCTTGCTTTTCAGAATCTCTCGTTTGCGTATGCTCTAACTCCAGACCGCAACGTTGTAGAAGATTTTTCCTGTGAGGTTTGTGCTGGTCAGATTAGTCTTTTACTGGGACCAACTGGTTCAGGCAAGTCCACCATTTTGAGCCTCATTAAGCCCGAGATTGCGCCTCAAGGTAGGCGAGAGGGCTCCATTATTGTTTGCGGCCAAGAGGTTTCTACGATGACGCAGGCGCAATCCGTAGACACCATTGCATTTGTGCCACAAGCCACCTCACAAGCACTTGTGTGTGAGACACCTTTGAAAGAGCTGGCTTTTGGCCTGGAAAATCGAGGCGTTTCAGAGAAAGAAATGCGCCGACGTATTTTTGAGACGGTCAGTTTCTTTGGCATGGAATCGCTTTTGCACAAGCGCTGTAACGAGCTTTCCGGGGGAGAACAGCAGCTAGTGGCCCTTGCTGCAGCGCTTGTCATGCGGCCAAAGCTGCTTTTGCTGGATGAGCCAACCTCGCAGCTGGACCCGTTTGCGCAGAAGAGTTTCACCGCGCTCCTGGAGCGAGTGGCGCGCGAGCTCAATGTTGCCGTGCTTGTTGCCACCCACGACGTTGCTGCGTTCGAGTACCTCGCTGACGCACGCGTCTGCCTTGGTGGCGAGAAACCCGATGCGCTCCAAGCAAACAGCTCTTCTCGCCAGGAGCTCTGTCCTTGCAGCTCCGCACCAAACCAAGCATCCACCGCGGCTGACAACACTCCCGTGCTCGAGTTCAGCGCCGTGACGTTTGCGTATCCGCAGAGTGATCAGCTGGTGCTCAGCAAGTGCTCGCTTGAGGTCACGGGGCGAGAAATTCGTGCGCTCGTAGGCGGCAACGGCTCAGGTAAGTCAACGCTGCTAAAGCTTGCATCAGGTGTTCTCCGTCCAAGGCGCGGACATATCTACAACCAGCTCCAGCAATCCCAAGGATACATTCCACAAGATCCCAATCTGCTCTTTACCTGCCAAAGTGTGGGCGAGGAGCTTGTCCAGTGGCAACAAAGTGGCGCCTATTCTGATCAGGATGTTCAGGAGCTTCTGGAAGCTTCGGGACTTCTTTCGCGAACAACATATCAGAAGCTTATGTCTTCTCATCCATACGATCTGTCTGGTGGACAGCAGCAACTCTTAGCCCTCGTAAAAGTGCTGCTTACAAAAGCGCGTCTGCTTATTCTTGACGAGCCAACAAAAGGCTTGGATGCCCCAACCAAAGATGCTGTTGTCAATTTGCTTTCTCGTGCACAGTCAGAAGGTGCAACCATAGTAATAGCAACGCACGATATGCAGTTGATATCGCGCGTTGCTGATAACGTTTCTTTAGTATTTGATGGCCAGATTTCTCTGACAGAGCCAACTTCAGAATTCTTTGAGAACTCTTGGGTATGGTCGGCGGAGTAGGTGGCTAGAACCTTAAGAACGGCTCCTCATCCTGGCCAAGCTCCTCAAGAAGCTCATCGTCAAGATCGTTGATGTCGCCAAACTCCTCGTGTTCATGCTCCTCTTCATCTTCCTCATGATTGTGAGTATGCTCATTGAAGCCGTAGGCATTGGCCGTCTCATCATCAAACTCAAGTGTAGGAAGAGCGCTGGTAATGCTGCACAGACCAACTCCTGCAGGCATAATCTTTTGCCACTGAGCAATCAGAGGAGTGGTAGGAACTTCTCCCAGCTCAACAATAGAATCCAAGAAAATCTCTTTTGCGCCGTCGAGCAGGTCAGATGAATTTGCAACCTCAATGAGGTGCTCCGAGAAAAGCTCAAGCGCGTGATCTGTGGAATCTGACTCAACAATACAAGGCATAAGACAGTAGTTGTCCGAAGAGTCAAGCTCGTCGTTGTAGCTAAAGTTTCCCAGATAGATCATGAAGACCTCCTTGTTGTAGTTTCAAATCATCTTATGCCAAAATAAGATAGACCTTCTCGATATTTTTATTTTGACGGTAAGCGTGAGGTTCTTGTGGATAATCGGCACACGTTATCAATAGTCTTAGAGGTTATGGCACTCTTTGCTACGCCTATTATTCTTGCTGTTGAAATGATATATTTTCCCGATTTTACCGCGGTATCTTCAATTATTTTAGCGATCATTTCAGTTGCATTATTTATGTTAAGTTTTGAGGCAAAGAAGCCATCAGTTGCCAATTTGGTACCTACTGCCGTCTTTAGCGCCTTAGGTGCTGCGGGAAGAATTGCCTTTGCGCCACTCGCGTACGTAAAGCCTGTTTCCGCAGTTGCTATCTTCGCGGGAGCGTTTCTTGGCAGGCATGCAGGCTTTTTAGTAGGCGCCTTATCTGCGCTTCTTTCAAACGTTTTCTTTGGCCAGGGCTCGTGGACGCCATGGCAGATGTATGCGTGGGGGCTTGTTGGCTATCTGGGAGGCCTTCTTGCAACTTTCACCTCAGCTTGCCCTGCATCTTCTAAACGCACATCCGTCCAACAAGGCGAGAAACCCCGCAAGCTTCCACCTTTCTTGCTTATGATCTGGGCATTTATATCCGGGCCATTCTTTGGCCTTGTAATGAACGTATACTTTGTTATTGGATTTGTACATCCTTTAACACTTGAATCCGCTCTTCTTGCGTTTGCGGCTTCAATTCCGCTTGATCTAACGCACGGCGTAGCAACGCTTGTTTTCTTGATTTTGTTATGGCTTCCATGGCAAACATCCGTTAGCCGAATCCTCACAAAATACAATCTCACTGGTAGGAGCTTTAGATAAGCCATCTTTTTCCGTTTACCTAAATTACCTTCCATTTCGCGACCTTTGATCTAGACTGTATTCACTGTCAGCCCCCGGATTTTGGGGGTAAAAATGCAACCTACATCTATCCTTACTGCAACGGCAAACTCAACACTTGAGCTGCTTGCTCCTACGCGCTGCGTTGTGTGCGAGAAACCCGGCCAGCTCCTCTGCGATGAGTGTCGGGCAAAGCTGCCATGGATTTCTCAGCAGTGGGCATGTCCTAATTGCGGCGCTCCATACGGGAAGCTTGTTTGTTCAGAGTGTGCAGATAAAAAGAAACGACCTGTTCAGTGGGAGAGTAGAGCGGTCATTTGTGCCATGGGATTTAAGGGCCCTCCTGCACGGTTGATCTTGACGCTTAAGGATGGACACGAGCTTCGACTGGCACCGGTAATTGCTGCAGCTATGTTGTGCGCGCTTGAAGAAGCCTCAGCATGGAAAGCTCGTGACGGTACCTCTCGCTTTGATAGTTCAAAAATTGATGGCGTTTCCTTTATTCCAGCAACTGCAGAAGCGTACGCGCGCAGAGGCTTTGATCATATGGAACTTGTAGCTCAATCGTTTTGCCAGCTTACAGGCTTACCTTTGTATGACGTGCTTATACGTCCTCATGCAAAGGACCAAAGAACACTCTCATCCGCTCAAAGGCAAATAAATTTGAAAGGAAGTATTGCTTGTACTGTGCCGGTTAATCAATCAAATATTTTACTTTTAGATGATGTTGTAACTACGGGAGCATCAATTAGAGAAGCCACTAGAGTACTTTGTGCCGCAGGCGTGCATTCTGTAACCGTAGGCGCATTAGCTCGCGTATGGTGAGTTACCTATGGTTGCAAACGGCTATACTTGATAAGTCTTTTCAGGTCTGTGGTTGCGAAGTTCTCTGTGAGCTTTTAGTCCATGACAGACGAGGTCAAAGGGATCCACGTAAGTTTGCGTGTGCGCACGTAAACGATCATGGCTCGTCCTAGAAGTAAGCCATACCGCCTGTTATATCAAAGAGACAAAGGGTCTCGCAGGCGAGAGAACTACTAGTGGAGCTGCTACGGTAGCAAAGCAAACGTTCCAGTATGCGAGTGTGGGGTCAAATACCAGGTCAGCTGAAAAGACGCCTGAATAGAAGAAGGAGTTCTGATGATGCGCGGTAAAAACTCTCTTAAGGTGTTACTTCTTATAGCACTTGCTGTTGTTTTAACAGGATGCTCCATTGGTCCTATCAACATTGATCTGGATAAATGGTTCCACGTCAAGTCAGTGCAAGAGGCAATCCAAGAGAAGCGAGAAGCCCGTCAGCAGAAGATTCCTGATTCCTCACTGCACACAGCTGGCACTTTGACCGTTGGTCTACGTACTCAGTCAGTAACAGCTCCAATGGTTGTAGCCTCAGAAGCTGGAACATTGCAGGGAATTGACGTTGAAATAGCTTCTGCAATTGCAGATCAGCTAGGCGTAGACGTTAAGTTTGTATCAGTTAACGGACCAGTAGATGGCCTACAAGCAGGCTGCGACATTGTCATGGATGTCAGAAGTGGTGAAGACTCAACAAGTACGCTCATTTCTGGTTATGCTGAGTATGCAACAGCTCTTTTCCATAAGGGTTCAGAGACAAACATTTCCGCTGATAGTTTGAGTGGAAAATCAGTTGGCGTTCAAACGGGTTCTTTGTCTGAGCGCGCAATGGGTCAGGTACTCACAGGCATGTCTGTTCAGGGTTTTTCTAACCTAAATGATGCTTTTGAAGCACTTGAAAATGGTTCCATCGATTATGTGGCCTGTGATGCATATGCTGGTGCTTATTTAGCAGCAAACAAAGATATTTCTATGGTTGGTGTAGTTGACGTTCCATCCACGATTGGTATTTCTGTAGCAACAAGTAACAAAGCTCTCGCTACACAAATTCAGCAAGCTCTTTCAGCTATTCAATCTAACGGTGTCGAGGGAGTTATTAGAAACAAGTGGATTGGCACCTTGCCACACCTCTCAACTACCAATAAGATTTCCGGTCTTGTGGAAGTTTCTACGCAATCTACCAGCACTGATTCAGCTACATCTTCCTCTGAGCAAAATTAATCGCACATAAAGAGAAATAGTCTCTAACCGTTTACCGCTCAATTCAACTTTTTATGGAATGATTGACCGACAAATGGGTATTGTTGTTATACAGACATCAGATAGAAGATGTCTCGTGTATCCGATAGGAGGCTCCCATGGTGGACATCAAGATTTCGGGACGCAAGGTAAGCATTTCTGAGGCTTTGCGCACACACGTAAATCAGAAAATCGGTGATGCTCTTAAAGTATTTGACATCACTCCTATGTCTTGCGATGTAGTTCTTAGAGTAGACAAAAACCCTTCAAATCCAGATAGAAAGACAGCTGAGGTTACGGTATTTGTTCGTAACAATGTTGTTCGTGTCACCGCTAGCTCTGACGATATGTATGTGGCTATTGATGAAGCAGCAGAAAAAGTTTCCAGACAGCTGCGTAAGTACAAGACAAAAGTTGTTGAGCGCCGTCATCATGTAAAGTCTGAGCGCGGAGTTGCTCTTACACAAGAAGATCTTGCCAATCTCATTGAGATTCCAGCTGAAGATCTTGATGACCAGCTTGTTCGCGAGAAGTACATTGATCTTGAGCCTATGACGGAAGAGGAGGCGCTTGTCCAAACTGACCTTCTCGGCCATGATTTTTATGTCTTTGTTAATTCTTCCACTGGTTTGACTAATGTCATTTACCATCGTAAAAATGGTGGATACGGAATTATCAAACCTAAGATTGAGGAACAAGATGTTCAATAAAAAAGATAAGGCCGAAGAAGAAATCAGCGAGGTTGCCTTTGAAGATCTTGAGCCTACTGAGCTTTCAGCTGCATATCATAAGCCCAGTAACGTTCGAATCATCATGGACTCCTGCGCAGACTTTGCTCCAGGAATTGCTGAACAGCTAGGTGTTGATATCATCCAGTTCCCTTATGTGGGACCAGATGGAGAGCACTATGATGACGGCTGGAAGAGCATTAGTGCACATGAATTCTTTGAGGGTATGCGCAAGGATAAAAAGCTGCGCTACACCACCTCTGCAATTACTCCTGGTCATTATCTTGAGATCTTTGAGAAAGCTGCAAAGCAGGGCACACCAACGGTGTATCTGTGCTTTACCTCGGCTCTCTCTTCATCCTACTATGCAGCTGAGCAAGCAGCAGATATGGTAAGAGAGAAATACCCAGACTTTGAGATTTACGTAGTCGACAATGGTGCACCTTCGTCCGCGGCTCAGCTTTTGGGTCTTGAAGCAGTACATCAGGCCAATAAGGGTCTCTCGGCAAAAGAGATTGCCGAGTGGGCAGCAGATGCGCGTAACTACATTCATGGTTACTTAACGCTTGAGACTTTGGATGCTCTTGCTGCGGGCGGTCGTATTCCAGCTGCTGCAGCAAATATTGGTGGCAAGCTTGATGTAAAGCCAGAGCTTACCTATGACTCAACAGGAGCTCTTACCGTCAAGACAGTGTGCAGAGGCCGCAAGAAGGCACTCAAGTCTCTTATCCAGGACTTTAGAGATAGTTATTCTCATGACACCTCGCTTCCTGTTGGCATTATTTCTGCAGACGCACAGAAGGACGCTAATTGGCTAGAGGCTCAGATTCGTAAAGAGAAGGGCTGCGAGGGACTTACCATTATTCATAGCCAGGTAGGACCAGTCATTGGTGCTCACGTGGGACCAGGCATGGTGGCTATTGTCTTCTGGGGAACTGACCGCCGCGAGAAGCTTTCGCTTTCTGACCGAATTGCTAACAGGGTTCGTAAATCTAATTAACGGGTACAAGGTATGGGGTCGCTCTTTGGAGCGGCCCCAGTTTGTATATTTATTTCAGTCTGAAAGGACTCATACATGGCACTGAGCAAGAATGCAAAGGTTGCTTTTATTGGAACAGGCATTATGGGTGCTCCTATTGCAGAGCACCTTATTTCTGCTGGTTATGACGTTACTGTTTACAACAGAACATCAGAGAAAGCGCAAAAGCTTGTCTCGTTGGGCGCTCACGCTGCAGAGAGTGTGAAAGATGCTGCAAAAGACGCTGATGTTGTCTTTACCATGGTTGGTTATCCAACTGATGTTGAAGACGTTTACTTGGCAACAGATGGCCTTATCCGCGTTGCTAAGAAGGGTGCGTACCTTATTGATCTGACCACTTCTTCATCTCAGCTTGCTCGTGATATTCACGATGCTGCTGAAATTGAGGGAAAGCATGCCTTTGACTGTCCTGTTACGGGCGGCCAGAAGGGTGCTCAGGACGGTACTCTTACGCTGATTGTCGGCGCAACTGAGCACGATGTTGAGCCAGTACGCGCTCTTCTCGAGACCTTCTCTGCAAAGATTTTCTGCATGGGTGGTGCTGGTAAGGGTCAGACCGCAAAGCTTTGTAACCAGGTATCCCTTGCTTCCTGCATGATTGGCTATGCAGACGCAATGGCCTTGGCAGAGCAGGGTGGACTTGACGTTGAGCAGATGCTTGAGGTTGTTGCTAGTGGCATGGGTTCTTCTCGCGCACTTAAAGAGCTTGCTCCTAAGTCGCTTGAGGGAGACTTCCAGCCAGGATTTTTGGCTGAGCACTTCCGCAAGGATATTGCGCTTGCTCTTGCTCAGTCTGAGGACCTTGAGATTAC
>CAJZJP010000001.1:0-40808 GCA_916050095.1 uncultured Atopobium sp. | reverse complement strand
TGAAGTGTATTGCTGAAAGCAGAGTTTCTGCCGTCGCCCACATATGGCAACACGTCGTACATAAGGATCTTATTCATTGGCGTGTTGTAGTAGTTACGAATGCTCAGACGATACTGGAAGAGTCCGCTGGTATCGGTGACGCCAGCAAAGTCAGTCATGATAGTAGCCGAGGTAAATGCCCTACCGTAGAATGTACCGCCGCCAGCGATGTTTGGCTCAAGACTACGGATGTGCTTGTCGGACTGGATACTCTCAACGTTGTTGCCAAGAACCTTTGCGGTTGCCTTCAGAATAGTCTCATCAGTGACACCATTCATATTGATGTCAAGGTCATCCTTGACAAAGTTACTGGCGTTGTACATACCAGAGAAATCATCTGGTGTTCCGTGAGTCCAGTTTGTGGCGTAGAAGTAGACGTCATTATTGTTGTTCAGAACGTCATTCTCGGCCTTAGAAGGAATGATGTCGTCGTTGATTACCAGGTTCCTAATCTCATAACCCATGGTTCCATACTGATACACGTATCCAGATGGAAGGGTAATCTTAATTGCATTGCGTCCAGTCTCGTTGTAGTTCCTGATGTACTCAACCTTCTCAGGCTGCAGCGAGTCAGCAATCACTGAAACAGAGGTATTCTCGTCATAAGAAACGCCAGCAGGGAGAAGGTCGACGAAGGTTGGATTCTTCAAATAACGAGCAGGTGAAAGCTCTGACAGTGCAAAGCCAAAGCGAGCACTGAAGCGCTCGTTTGGCATACCAACGCGCTGGTACCAAGAGGACTTGGACAGCCAGACCTTCTCGCTAAATGGAGTAAAGCGAGTATCCCAATTTGCGGAGAAGTTCATTGGGGTCTTGGTACCGTCGGTATTAACTTTGTTGGCGTTGACCTTGATAATGTTGGTGATAGGCCTATCGCTGTAAACCTCGCCAAATGGATTCATGAACATCATCTGGATGTTGAAATCAATGTTGCTGGTTGGCTGCAGGGTTACGTTCTTGAAGTAAATACCAATCTTCCTGTACTGAGGAGACACAGCGGAAGCATTGGATGGATCAAGCGTACCCTGGTTGATCTGGTCCAGATAGGACTGCAGCTGCTGCTGGCTTGCCGAGTTCATGTCAGCACGGTAAAGCCAGTTTGCACCGTTCTTCTTGGTAGGAATGATGTCATAGCTGCCGTCAGCCTTGTAGCCGCGGACCTCGATTTGATCCATGTTGAGTCCGACTCGCTGGCCAACTGCAATAAGGTTGCCGGTCAGCGCAGTCATGAAGAGGCGGTTGTCGGTGTTGGCAACATCCTCGATGAACTCGATGTCGGTGAGTGGGGCGTCCAGCTTGTTGACCAACTTGATGGTGTAATCAAGCTTCTTAACAGCAAGACCGTTCTTGTCGTACTGGATGGTAACGGGACCGCGCTTGCTGAGCATACCGTTGCCGCTGAAATCATTACCAGCAAGACGGAACTGTTTAGAGTCGTCATCAAAGTTGTGCTCGTTGCCAGGAACCTGACCCACGGTCTCTTCTGCTGCACTTGGGTTGTAAGGGATGCCCTGAAGAGTAGCTGTGTTGTTGAAGATTACGCGATTAGTGCCATCGAGGTAGCGAGCGCCTGGGAAAGAAAGCTTGAGCTGGGAATATCCAGGAAGGTTATCTCTGATGTAGTCATTGAGAACGGTGGTTCCTGCAGGAATATCAAATTTGAGGGTTACGGTACGTCCATCTGGGCCGAGTGTCCAGTTAGGGTTCTTAGCTGGGTCAAAGTGAGCGGTAACGGTTTGACCTGCTGCATTTACGTACGTAGGAAGGGTATCGGTGATGATGATGGAGCGATAAGCACGATAGTACTGGTAAAGCCTAAAGCTGAAGATGACGTCTGCAGTTTTATCGTTGGAAAGCGCGGACGAATCACCTGGGGCGTTAATACCACCGTACAGGAGCTGGTCGTTGGTTTCTTCACCTGCAACCTGCTTCATGAGCCAAGGTTTGTCGTAAGTGATGGAATAGGTCTGATCTGGCATGTTAGCAAGCTCGGTGCCGTCCGCATTGTACACACGAACAACTGGCTTGAGCTGGAAATCTGCTGGGGTAACCATGTCTCTGAAGCTCATAACGTAAGGGAGCTCCAGCTTAACGGTGGTATCGATAGTATTGAGGTACAGGCGCTTAATGGTCCTACCATCAGGGGTAACGATGGTCTCCTCGCGCTTGACAATAGGCTGTGTAGCTGCTGCTGGAGTAGCAAAGTTATCAAGGTAGGTATCAGGAGTAATGTTGTTGGTATTGTTGATATCCGTAGAGGACTGCTTGGTGTTTACCTCAATCTCCAGGTAAAGACCGTCGATTGGCTTATGAAGGCCAGTTGCGTCAATCTCGATACCTGTAGAGATGTTTGCATTGCCCTTAACGGTTGTGGGTGAAGTGGGCTTAAGGTTAACAGTAAGCTCTCCGTCAGCGCCAAAATCAATGTTTTGTGTTAACGGATAGGTCACTGCCTTTGCAACAGTGCTTGTACCTAAAATAATGATACCGGTGAGCATCATTATTGCTGCAAACATAGTTGCAAACGACTTCTTAAAGTTGCTCATATCACCCCATCTTTCCTATCGAACATACCCCTGGAGATATATAAAGCTCCACTAAACATACTAATGGTTTTTGACAAAATATTTAAAGAAATATCGTGTTCAAATAAATTTTTTTATTTCAATCTTGGACAAAGACTTTGAAAACTGACTAAATTGCGCTCAATTAATGCTACAAAGTGCGTAGATTTAACTTCATTACTCCTGGCGAGAAAAACGCTCACACCACGCCATCCTATTTTCCATTTCCTTCATGCTCCTTTAAAAAAATTGGCTGGCGTATACGCGTCAGTCAAAAACAATTCTTCGGTCAGTACTTTCTGAAAAAATGATACTGGAATAAGTACATATCAACAATAAACAGACATCCCTATGAATAAATAATCAAATTAACTCCATAGTTTTCTTCACTTTTGAGGCTGGGAGCGGTCTTCACTTTTGGGGCTGAGAGCGGTCTTCACTTTTGGGGCTGAGAGCGGTCTTCACTTTGAGTTTAAGGACATCTGAGCTTTGATTTCAGAGGTGGTCTTCAGCGAGCTGCCAAAACCGTAGGGTTTCTCGCCAAAATGTTGTGGATACAACAAATGATCGTAATAAACAAACGTAAAATAGAGTTACTGCTAAGCAATCTGCAGATAAAATTAAACAAACTGCTGTTAGACACTATAGGAGAGTCGTGCCAGAACGAGCCTACATTTCCAGATCAACTCACCTGATGGGCGCGACTATCACCATTTCTTTATTGCCACCCTCCAATGATTCGCAGGAAGAGTACACTGCAGAACAGCTACTTGACGATGTCTTTGAACTCCTTAACATCTATAACCAGCGGTTTAGTGCAAATGACGCCAATTCCGAGCTTATGCAGGTCAATCATGCAGCAGGCAAACATCCTGTCCCCGTTGACCCCGAGCTGTTTGAGCTCATTCAGATTGGCAAAGAACAAAGCCTTATACCTGCAAGTTATTTAAACATTGCACTTGGCCCTTTGGTACAAACCTGGCGAATCGGCTTTTCTGACGCTCGCATTCCAAATAACGCCGAGGTCACGCACGCGCTGTCGCTTACTGATCCACAATTCATTGAATTGGATCCTCTGAGCTGCACCGTGTTTCTCGCCAAAGAGGGCATGAAGCTGGACCTGGGGTGCTTGGCCAAAGGCTACATTGCCGACAAAATTGCAGATTATCTGAAAAGTCAGCACGTTGATTCCGCACTTATCAACCTTGGCGGTAACATAAAGACAATTGGCGACAATGTGCTCGCGGACAGACCGTGGCAGATTGGCATCCAGGATCCGCGACAACCACGAGGCACCAACCTTGCTGTGCTGCCTATTTGCAACCAGTCCGTGGTGACCTCCGGCACCTACGAAAGGAAACTGCAGGTAAAGGGGCGTACCTACCACCACATTCTTGACCGCAAGACCGGCTATCCGGTTGAAACGCAACTTGCAAGCATCACGATTATCTCGGATAACTCGCTTGACGGAGAAATTTGGACCACACGCCTTTATGGCGAGAAACCCCGTCAGCTCCTTGCCCGCGTGGAACAAGAAAAAGGTATCGAGACACTCATAGTAACCACTGATAATCGCGTATATTATTCGTCGGGGATCTCGCCTGAGTTCCTTGCGTAATTCAGAAAGGAAGTTTGATGCTTAACTTTGTTGGCCTTATTGGCACCAATTCAAAAGAGTCAAATAACCGAAGACTCCTGCAGTTTATGCAGAAGCATTTTGCCGACAAGGCCACCATTGAACTGGTGGAAATCGACAACATTCCCCTGTTCAACAAGCCTCAAAAGATGAAGGTTCCCGAGGTTGTCTCAGAGCTTGCAAAGAAAATTGAGGCCGCCGACGGCGTCATCATCGCAACTCCAGAGTACGACCACTCCATTCCAGCCGTGCTGCAAAATGCGCTTGCTTGGCTGTCCTACGGCATCTTCCCTATGGTCAACAAGCCAGTCATGATTGTCGGCGCGTCCCTGGGCACACTCGGATCTTCTCGCGCGCAGCTTCAGCTCCGCCAAATTCTGGATGCTCCCGAGCTCAAAGCAGCAATCATGCCAGGCTCCGAGTTCCTTCTTGGTCGCGCCCAACAGGCATTTGACGAGAAGGGCAGCTTAAAGGACAAGGCTACCGTCAAGAAGCTTGACCTGCTCTTTGACGATTTCCGTCTGTTTGTGAAACTCAACGAAAAAATGGCCGCATCGCGCGAACTTCTCCGCAAAGAGGCCGAGAACTTTGACTGGGAAAACCTGTAGGCCTGGAAGGAACTACCACTATGAAATTTGTCGGAATCGTCGGTTCAAATGCGGAGATTTCCTATAACCGAAAGCTTCTGCACTTCATCAAAAAGCACTTTGCCAAGCAGTTTGAGCTTGAGATCCTTGAGATCGACAACATCCCTCTGTTCAACCAGGACCTTAAGTGGGATGAAAATTTCCAGCTCCGCCTGCTGTACAACAAGATTACCCGCGCTGACGGCGTCATTATTTCTACACCGGAACACAACCATACCATCTCACCTGCGCTGAAAAGCGTTATCGAATGGCTTTCTTACGATGTACATCCATTTGAGGACAAGCCTGTCATGATCGTCGGAGCTTCTTACTACGACCAAGGAACTTCTCGCGCACAAGTTCATTTACGCAAGATTTTAGATGCTCCAGGCGTAAACGCATACGTCTTGCCTGGTAACGAGTTTCTTCTTGGAAAGGCTAAACAGGCTTTTGATGAAGATGGCAACATTATCGACGAGCGCACTGTTAGCTTCCTGGGCTTTTGCTTGAATAACTTTGTTAAATACGTAGAGGTGGTCTCCAAGTTGAAGAAGCCAAAGCCAATCGCGCCAGAGGATCTGGACGTAACCAACTCAATTTCCACCACTATCCAGGGCATTGATCCCGACGATCCTGATTGGGTCGAGAAGGCCGCCGAGCTTGTGGGCGCGGTTTCGGGCGACACATACGTTAAGCTTGACCACGGCATTTTGACGGTCAACCAGATTGACATGTTCCTGAAGGCAATGCCATTTGAGCTAACTTACGCGGACGACAACAACCAGTTCCTTTACTACAACAACGCTCATGACAACCCAGACACTATGCTGGCAAAACGCGTTCCTGAGCAGTCGGGTGACCGTCTTTCCACAGTTCACAGCTCTCTTCCCGAGGGTCGTATGAAAAACGTTGAGTTTGTCATCGGCGTGCTTCGCAACGGCGACAAAGAATACGTACGCACCATTGTCCCAGGTACACCAGCCGACATCATCAACACCCACAACTACCAGGCAATGTACTATCCCGATGGTTCGTATGCAGGCATCAACGAGATTGTCTTCAACTTCAAGCCATGGCTTGATTGGTATCTGCAAACCACAGGTCAGCGCCTTGTCGGCGGTACTGGAATGCCCATGCCTCCTACAGGAGCACCAAGTGGTAATGTAGATGGATCAAACTCAAGCGTTGATGCAATCTCTGGAGCAAGCGCCTAACTTATTGAAAACTTTACATAAGAGTACTTATGCAAACTCCCCAACAAACTTATTTGTTGGGGAGTTTGTTAACCGTCAAGTATAGTGCCTCTTAAAATTCCAAGCCCATGAGGCAAGACGTCCAAAACAGCTGCAAGATTTTCTATTGCAGCTTTAGGACTTCCTGGCAAATTTATAATTAAAGTACGCTGGGCAATACCTGCTACTTCTCTTGAAAGACATGCCTTAGGTGTAATAAGTAGTGATGCCGCACGCATAGCCTCAGGAATACCCGGCACCATACGCTCGCATACTTCGGATGTAACCTCAGGAGTAATATCTCGTGGCGAGAAACCCGTCCCACCCGTGGTCACCACAAGCGCAATGTCATCTGAAATTGCCTTATGTAGCGCACGGGCAATTTGCTGACGCTCATCAGGTACAACCTCTGCATATGCATCAACTGCAAAGCCCTTCTCGCCTAAAAAAGCAACAAGTGCAGGACCGCTTGCATCTGGTCGTTCCCCACGCGAAGAACGATCACTTACAGTAATAACGCGCGCTGAGAAGGATGTGACATCGCAAGAACTCTCTGGCATATTTATTCCTTTACTATGAGGCCACCTTCACCAAGGGCTACAAAATCATCCTTTGTCAGTTCAATACCAGCCGCAATACGAGGAAGAACTAAATCGAATACTGTTGTTGCGCTATACATGACACATCCCGGGAGTCCTAAGATAGGAATTTGAGAAGTAGAACTATTGGCTGCATCCAAATATCCTAAACACATCATTGCACCAGGTAGAACCGGAGCACCATAGGTAACAATATGAGCACCGGAGCGCTTGATAGCACCTGGGGTATTATCATCTGGGTCTACGCTCATTCCACCTGTACAGACAATCATGTCTACGCCCAAATGTTGTGCTTCGTGAATAGCAGCAACAAGCGCATTCATATCATCGCCAGGCTTTGCACAATGCACTGTTTCAATGCCAAAAGCTGCAAGTTTTTTCTCAACTACCGGTGTAAACTTATCTTCAATAAGTCCTTTCTGCACTTCAGACCCTGTTGCGATAAGTGCCGCAGTCTTAACGCAAAACGGTGCTACTCGCATAAGGGCTCCCTTATGCTCAACATCTGCAGCAGCTTCAGCGGCTTCAACAACAGACGTATCCACTACCAAAGGAATAACACGAGTTCCCGCAAGAGGGGTTCCCTTCTTAACTGCAATATTGCCGCGACGAGTAGCAATCATAACCTCATCTACTGCATTCACTGCATTAAGACGCTGGACATCAAGCTCGAAGACACCGTCAACTGCCGCAGTGATAGTGAGCTTTCCCTCATGGGGCTCTTTGGATACAAGGCAATTCTCGCCATGGCAAAGTGCTGCCATGCGATATGCCGCATCGTTTTCGTGAAGTTGGTTGTCTCCCAACTCCCACACATAAAGATGCTCTTTGCCCATGCTGAGCAATACAGGGATATCAGCCTTTTCTACTACGTGACCCTTCTTAAAGCGCACGCCCTTAAAACGAGTTCTATCGTCAGCGCTCTCGCCAGGAATGATCTGAGTCATATCGTGACACAGTACATGTCCTACTGCATCTTCTGTTCTAATTTGTTTCATGCAAGAGCTCCTTTGCATCCACCACACGAATACTATCTCCAGGTTTGATAGTACCTCCACGTAAAACCACGGTAAAAATACCATCAGTAGGCATTACGCAGGTACCAACCAGTTTGCGAATTTCACAATCGTGATGACATACTTTTCCAATCTGAGTTACCCCAAGAAGAGTATCTCCTATTGCAAGTACCGTACCAACAGGAAGCTCGCGCAGCGCAAGACCAGAAGTTAGTATATTTTCTGCAAAATCTCCTGGATGTAACTGTGCGCCCTTCTTGCGCATAATGTCAACGGACTCATTACCAAGAAGGCTCACCTGACGATGCCAATTTCCAGCATGGGCATCACCTTTGATGCCTTCTCCTACGCATACTTCAATAGAATCAACAGGTACTTTTCGTGTGCCTTTTTTCACGCTAATACAACAAGACAGTACCGTGCCTCTTTTAGCAGATTCAGTCACTCCAACACTCATTTATTCTGTTCCTCTCGCACAAAATGACCTGATGCTCCTCCATCTTTCTCAAGCAAGCAAATCTGGTCAATAACCATATCCCTCTGATGTGCTTTACACATGTCATAGATAGTCAAACACGCCGTAGATGCTGCTGTCAGCGCTTCCATCTCTACCCCAGTTTCTCCGGTGCATCGACAACATGCCTCTACCGCAATACCGTCGTCCTCAAATGCAAATGAAATATCTACTCCGGTAAGCTGGATAGGATGACACATGGGAATGATTTCCCAAGTTCGCTTTGCCGCCATAATGCCTGCAACTTGCGCCACAGAAAGGACATCACCTTTTTGTATACCACCTGTGTGAACGAGCTCAAGCGTATCGCGGCGCATAAAAATCTTACCTTTTGCGCGGGCGGTACGCGCTGTTTTATCCTTTGCAGACACATCAACCATATGCGCATGACCTTGCGAATTAAAATGTGTAAACGCCATGCTAACCCCCTATTTTATTCATCGCTCGAAGCGACTCGCTTGCATGAGAAAGACTCATGATATGACCTTCAGGCTTTTGAGAAATACCTTGACGCAAAACTTGCACAAGTTCATCTCCCACAAGTCCCCTAAGCGGAATTTCTCGTGCAGAATGCAGACACGGTTTTAACATACCATCTGCAGTTACACGGATTCTGTCGCAAGAGCAACAAAATGTATGCGTCATTGGGCGGATAAGCCCTACACGTCCCCGCCATCCCGGTGCCTGAAAGAGCTCTGTTACGCCATTAGAGCCAACAGCTTCAAGTTCAGGCAATACTTTTAATACGCAATCAGCACTTATAAAACGTTCAGCCGGCCATTTTGAGCATTCACCCATACGCATCAGCTCAATAAAACGCACATCAACCGGTTCACTTTTTGCTCGCTCTGCAAGAGGACGAATCTCAGATTCATTCAGTCCTCCTAAAAGTACGGTATTGAACTTTGTATGGATAAACCCTGCTTCTCTTGCTGCCTCAATACCGGCCAGCGCATCATCAAGTGTCCCCGTACGACTGAGCTTTGTATACAGTTCAGAATCAAATGTATCAAGAGAAATATTGAGACGAGAAAGCCCTGCTTCTTTAAGATCTTTTGCAAGAGGTGCAAGTAACGTAGCGTTGGTAGTCATAACTACCTCTTCAATACCCTCAACAGCAGAAACCATACGTACGAGATCTACAATACCGCGACGTGCTAATGGCTCTCCACCTGTAAGACGAACCTTTCTTACTCCCAACTGCGCAAATGCTTCAACAATAGCGCGCATCTCTTCAAACGAAAGTATATCTTCATGTCGAAGCATAGAGACACCGTGTGCCGGCATGCAATACAAACAACGACAATTACAGCGGTCGGTTACTGAAAGTCTCAAATAACGAATGTTTCGACCCAACTCATCATACATACAGTGACTTCTTTTCTCCCACTACGCTGCACTTTTCTTTACCATCACAAAGTGGCATGACATATTCTGGAGCAACGCAAAGCAAAACCTGGCGAGGCTCACCTAAACGTGCCCACGACTCTTTGGAGCATTCATAACGAAGCAGTGACCCTCCCGGTGTTTGAGCCATCACAATAGTTGAAAACGTATTATCAATCACGCGATTCACCTGACAAGGAATAATATTTTTGTATTCACTTGCACAGTCCACTACCTGAAAATAATGTGCACGAATTCCTACGTATTTCACCTGTTCATCTACTGGCAAAGCGGTTGTAAGACTTAAGCCCCATTCATCACAAAACAAGCTCTTCTCGCCCACCTTATGTGCACGAGAAATATTCTTACATCCTGAAATTCGTGCCGCAGCAAGCGTAGTCGGTGTCGAGAAAAGCTCCTGCACTGAAACTTTATCATCAGAGTTTCCGTGATTGATAACACACACGGAATCACACAAACGATACACCTCATCGCGATTATGAGAAACGTAAATTGCTCCTCCCGGAAACGCACGGAGAGTATCACTTAACTCCAGTTCAAGTTGCCATCGGAGATAACTATCAAGTGCCGAGAAAGGCTCATCAAGCAAAATAAGATCAGGCTTGCTTGCAAGAATACGAGCCATGGCGCAGCGCTGTTGCTGGCCACCAGAAAGCTCATGAGGGCGACGATCAAGAAGACCATCAAGTTGTACCTTCTTAAGCTGTTCAATCGCACACGCCTCACGCTCTGCTCGTGTTTCTTCTTTAGCTCCTACCAGTACGTTTTGCATAACACTCATATGCGGAAAGAGCGCATAATTTTGAAACAGATACCCTACGTGTCGCTCTTGCGGTGGCAAATTAATATGAGCTTCAGAATCAAACAGAACTCGATCATTGAGCACAATGCGCCCGCTATCCGGCTTTACAATGCCAGCAATACACTTGAGCGTCATTGATTTGCCGCAACCAGAAGGTCCGAGAAGCGCTAAAACTTCATTGCTCTTCTCGACAACAAACGAAACATGTAAATCAAAACCATCTAAATGCTTGGTAATATCAACAGAAAGCGCCATAACTACGCCTCCTGAACTGGTGTTGCCACACGTGCTCGGCGGCTACCTTTTTCAAAGATATTAAGAGCGAGAAGTACCACGGCAGAAATGGCAAGGTTAATGAGCACCCACTGCATGGCCGCTGCATCGTCGCCAGTTCTCCACAGTTGATAGACTGTTGTTGATACAGTTGCTGTGGTGTTTGGAGTATATCCACATATCATTGAAGTTGCTCCGTACTCACCCAGCGCTCGAGCAAACGCCAAAACAGTTCCTGCTACCACGCCCTTCATACAGCAAGGCATCTTAACATGCCAAAATACCCATGTATTTGATTTGCCTAGTGTGCGAGCTGCATCTGCAAGCGTTTCATCAAAGCTCTCAAATGCACCCCGGGCTGTGCGGTACATCAACGGCAAACTCACCACTGCCGTTGCAAAGATTGCCGCATACCATACCATCGTAAGTTTTATACCAAACACATCCATGACCCAAAGGCCAATGGGACGACGTGGGCCCAAAAGCAATAACAGCAGATAGCCCACGACCGTCGGTGGCAACACCAATGGTAACGTCAGTATGACATCCAAAAGACCTTTAATAACTCGTGGAGTCTTGGCAACGAGGTTTGCTAAGGCAATACCCAATAAAAAAACAAGAGCAGTTGATGCCGCAGCAATCCTCAACGAGTTATACAGCGGATACCAGTCCATAGAAATACCAATCCAGATTTAGTAGCAAGAAATTATGCCTTTGAAAGCGGCGTAAAGCCAACCTTTTCAAAGCAAGCGCTCGCATCGGAAGTTTTTAAGAACTCAAGGAATTTCTTTGCAAGGTCTGCCTGCTTTGCATTCTTTGTTGCAGCGGCAGGATATACTACACGACCACACATTTCCTCGGTTGCTTCATCAACCATCTGAAGTTTTGCAGAAGTAGCATCGGTCTTATAAATAACACCGCAATCAACGGAAGCCTCTTTAACCTGAGTTGTTACTTCTTTAACATTAGTTCCGTATGAGATATGACCTTCCTTAGCAAGCTTCTCTTCATCAAGCTTGTAGTATTTCAAAATCTTCTGTGTATACTGGCCTACCGGAACATCTGAATTTCCCATACCAAGCAAAACTTCACCCGAAGTAAGTTTTGTTGCCATATCATCAAAGCTCTTAACAACCTTAGGATTATCCTGTGGAACACAAAGCGTTACCTTGTTCTCAAGGATGTCAAAACGCGTATCAGATGCAATAAAGTCAAGGTCCTTATCGTGATCTTTTTTAGCATTTGTATCAAGCTGATTCATCTGTTTCTGACCAGCAGAAATAAAAACGTCACAATCGGATCCTTCTTCAATCTGTGTCTTAAGCGTACCTGAAGAATCAAAATTAAAACTAATATCAACGCCCTGATTAGCGTTTTTGAAAAGCTCTCCTGCTTCAGTCAAACTCTCGGTCAAAGATGCTGCCGCAAACACAATAAGTTTTTGAGCATCAGCTTTTTTCTGGCTTCCAGACGTATCTTCCTTTTTTGTTTCATTACCATTGCAAGCAGAAAGGCCAAACACGGCAGCCCCTGTTACACCTGCAACAAACGAACGACGAGTCACACTGCTTTCGGACTTCATAAACTTCCCTTTCAAACGAACCTAACCTTATACTGCAGCGCATATATACACGCTCAACTAACGGCATACGTATACGTGAGCAACAATGTATGCCGATATACCCCTAGTGAAGTTTTTCCGGACGGAAATTTGCACGGCAACGGATTATCTCCGCCGCAATAGAAATAGCAATTTCAGACGGTGTAATTGCTTTAATGTCATCACCAATTGGCGAATGGATTGTTTGAGTCCACTCTTTAGAAATACCGCGTTCCACCAGCGTATGCTTGGCAAACGCCGCTTTTCTCTTGCTACCAATACAACCTACATACGCAGGTTTGTAGTTATACAGTTGTTGCAACACCTTAATATCAAAGGCATGACCATGAGTAGTAACTATCGCATAATCACGACGCGTAACAGTGACATCTGTGGATATATCAGAAAAGTCATTATGATAAACCGCTTCTGCTGAAGGAAAATCTTTCTTCTGCGCAACTCCCTCGCGGTCATCAAGCACAATCACTCTAAAACCTACACTTGCGAGTACAGGAGTCAGAGCACGGCCTACATGGCCGCCGCCAAAGATGTAGGCAACGGGCTCAGGCCCTAAAGGTTCAGAATAGGTTGCCGCCTCTTCATCCCATATGGGAACATCGGAACAAACACGAACATCATCTTGAGGAAACATATCAACTGCTTTTGCTTCAACAAGAACATGACTAGGGTCTGACCAATTTTCTATAACCACAAAAGGCTTTTTTGCATCAATAAGATTCATTAAATCATTTGCAAAGAAATCCTTTTGGCCAGGAGTAACCTTACGAATACCAACAAGTGCATCACCGCCACAGGCCATACCTGTTTTTTCTCGCGTCATCCACTCGATTTGATTGTTTTCTTCTCCTGTAAAGAATCTTTTTGAGCGTTCCTGTGCAATAAGTTCTACAGAACCGCCTCCGATTGTTCCTAAGAAACTGCCATCTTCAAAATGCACCATACGTGCCCCTGCATGACGCGGCATGGACCCCTTAGTAGCAAAAATTGTTGAAAGTACAAAGCTGCGACCGGCTTCAAGTTCACTTAGCAGGCGACGCACAAAATGCTCATCGCACAAGGTTCCTTGTAAATCTGCCATTAAAAACACCTATCCTTGTCTGCACATATACCAATACGCATGATATATATACTTACTGAAGCACAATATAAGTTGCATCCTTATTATTTATATCTTGCTTTTCCATATATCCCACAACACAAGAATTAGCAGTATGTTCATTTGCTTGAAGAGCCGCAAGCAAATGTTGTGCATCATTACGGGCTACGCTTATCAATAATCCGCCAGAGGTTTCAGGACAGAAGAGTACGTCACTCATCTCACGAGAAACTCCATCTGCCTGCACGTACTTCTCTGCATAACGACGATTACGATACATACCAGCTGGTAAGATACCTAAACGTGCTAATTCAAATACTTTCGTAGATAAAATTTTTATATCATTTACGATAATCTTTGCCAAAAGCCCCGAACCTTGACACATTTCAAGCAAATGTCCCATAAGTGAAAAACCCGTTACATCCGTAACGGCATGCACGTCATAATTCACCATAATGTCTCGAGCGTACCGATTAAGAGTCATCATAGATGCCTCAGCAACGCTTATCTCTTCTATAGAGAGCATATCTGCTTTAGCAGCTGTTGTCAGAACACCTACACCAAGAGCCTTTGTAAGAATTAAAACATCATCTGCACGTGCACCAGAATTGGTATACATCTTTTTTGGATTAACAAACCCTGAAACAGCAAGACCATATTTTGGCTCATTGTCATAAATGCTATGACCACCAACAATATTGGCGCCAGCCTCATATACTTTATCGTAACCACCACGTAAAATCTCATGCACTACATGCGAGGGCATATCTTCAGGTACAGCCATAACATTGAGAGCAACCTTTGGCTCTCCACCCATAGCATATACATCCGATAAAGCATTGGTAGCCGCAATGGCGCCATACGTATACGGATCATCAGCAATTGGAGGAAAGAAATCGATTGTTTCGACAAGCGCTATTTCATCAGTCACTTTGTAAACAGCTGCATCATCCGCCTTATCAAAACCAACTAATAAATTAGGATCCTCATGAACTTTAATATCTGAAAGAAGCTTTGCCAACTCACCGGCACCAACCTTAGCACCACAACCAGCACAATCAGCAAGTTTTGTGAGTTTTACATCATTACTCATGTTTATCCAACCAGTCTTTCAGTAAAGTGACAAAGCGCTTCAAGAACACCACCGCCAACAGCTCGAGCCTTATCAGATGCAGAAAAACAATGTCCCGGAGCACAACGAGGATCAATATCCCCTGATTTCATACCTTTAAAAACAGGGATTCCCTCTTGCAAAAGACCACGAAGTACTCCATTAATAGTTGCTTTAACAGGTATTCCAGAAACAGTAGCTACAATATCTCCTTTAGAAACCAAATCACCAATCTTAGCAACAGGCTCAAAAATTCCATCTTGAGGAGCTCTCAATACGCGCTCCTTTGTAAAGCCACCAATATTTCCTGGTACACCCGTATTTGGAATAGCCGATCCGTCGTAAATAACGCGACCTAAATAATGACCACGTTTTGTCTCTATGACCGCATGACAATCTGCAGTGGAGGTTTTACCTGAAGTAAAGCCTGGTCCAACACCAATCACTAAGGGTGCCATATCTTTTGTGGTGCCTATATTTTTCTTAGCGAGAATAGCGTCTACAAGTACCTCAGGATGCAATTTTGCAATATTTGTTCCTTGAGGATCAACGAGAACAGCGATGTTTTTCTCATTAACAATGCGCAATGCATCTTCTGCGTCTTTAGCTCGTACTGCCGTCACATTTTCCACTTTTTTCTTTCCAAGACGAATAGCTTCTGAAAATGCTACTGTGCGACGAACTGCTGTAGGGGCCTCTACATCCAGCATCACAATACTCAAGCCAGCTCGATATAATCTCAAAGCAATGCCTGAGGCAAGATCGCCTGCTCCTCGTATAACTACCAGCATTTTTTCTCCCCACTCAACATACGCTGCCATATTTTTGTATTACAAATCAAGCTCATATATTCCCGCTACCTTAAGACTTCCTGCAATTTTTATTTCAAACGCTTCTTTTTCTGCTGGTAGCATTGCCCACGCAAGGCCACAGTCTGCTTTAATTTCTACCGGAGTCGGAATAAGCCGCCCAGGAATATCTTGCTCTTTGCACATTTGCTCACAGGTAAGCGCCTCATGCGTTGAATCAAACGCAACAACTATCTGAGAGGAAAGTTTATGGAAAGAGTGACTTTGTTCTACCACACTACATCACCGATTTTGCCAGCTCATTAAGGGCCGTGGTTGCCTTATGTATCTCATCCTCTGTCGTATAAAATCCAAATGAGAAACGAACCGACCCCGTATCTTGCGTTCCCAATGCTCTGTGCATACGAGGAGCACAATGAGCTCCTGCACGAACTGAAATGTCATACTCAACACTTAAAACTCTTGCAAGTTCAGAAGAAGTCCACCCATCTAAATTAAGTGTCACAATGGGTGCGTGATCTTTTTGCGAACTCTCCCCATTCAGTTCAGAAATGTTATCAGGGAAACTTCCATATAACTCTATCCCAGGCACCTGACGAGCCTCAGCTACAAACTGTCTAACCAATGCTAAATCATGACGGTGAACAGCACATACTCCTTGTTCTGATACAAAATCTACTGCAGCAGAAAGACCGGCAATACCGTGACTATTAAGCGTTCCCGCCTCAAGATGTTCTGGATATACTTGAGGCATTTCCTCCTCAAAAGAAAGTACGCCCGTTCCTCCTTGAATAACTGCTTCTATCGCAACATGTGGAGCAACCAAAAGGCCACCTGTCCCCTGAGGACCCATAAGTGCCTTATGGCCAGTAAACGCAAGTACATCAACACCTAAATCATCAAAATTAATGGGTACTGACCCTGCGGTTTGTGAAGCATCAACAAGCACAAGTGCACCTACAGCGTGAGCAACAGTAACCACACGTTCAAGATCGCATATATTACCTGTAAGATTAGATGCATGTGTTACTACCACTAACCTTGTACCAGGAGAAACTAATCGTTCAAGAACATCCCAATCAAGGCAGCCCTGCAAATTAGCAGGAACATAATCAACCTTTACATTGCGTTTCTTTTGAAGACGATTCAGAGGGCGCAAAACAGAATTGTGATCCCAATCTGTTGCAACTACATGATCTCCGGGCTTAACAATGCCGAGAATTGCCTTGTTTAGGGCATCTGTTGCGTTTGCAGCAAACACCACACGCTCTGGATGTGAAAAACCTAATAACAAGGCGATACGTTCTCGTGCAACCATAACAGCTCGAGCAGCATCAAGCTCGGCAGACGCTGCACCCCTTCCCGTACTTCCAAATGAGCAAAGGGCGCGTGAAACAGCATCCACAACACATTGAGGACGCTTATATGACGTTGCAGCACAGTTGAGATATATCATGCAAGACGCCTTAGAGCACCATCACGCCCGGCTGTTGTGAAATAATCTCTGCAATTGCATATAGATTGGTAACATCACCTACTGCAAGTTTGTCTTTAATGCCATAAAAATCAAGGCAGGTACCACATGTTAAAATCTTGGTACCACGAGACTCAAGCTCCTTTATATCTTCAAGTGACTCTGAACCTTCACAAGTCAAGTGAGCGCCACCGTTGTAAAACAACATAGTTTCAGGAACCGTATCCTGATGTGCAAGAGCGTAGATAAGACCCTTCATTAAAATATGACCGAGCTCATCATTACCGCGACCCATATACTCAGCATCAACCGCAACAACGGTTGCAGAATGATCTGGGATATCACAAAACTGAGAAGCCTCAACAACTGCTGAATCACTAGCTTCAACTTTATTACGAGGGCTAAAAGTCATTGTTGTATCTGAGCCATTCTTTACAGAAGTCAAATCACAGTTCTTCTCGTCAGCAAGGCGGGTAAGATTTCCACAGGCAACGTTATCGTTAATAACGACATCAAGTTTTTCTCCAGAAGAAAGCTTAGGGAGAGCCTCAAGCGTTAAAATGACTGGCTTTGGACACGTTAAATTTCGAGCATCAATCTTCATTTTATCCCCCTCTTAACTTCACACTATCTAGGTGTAAAGCAAATGTCTTTACACTAAAATAAGTATATCGCTTAAAAAAATAATTTAGTTAGGCAAACAAATGAATTGTTATGAGTTGCTTGGAATATTACCTGGTATTACTTCAGTAATTGGAAGCGGTGGCAAGACTTCCCTACTCACAAAACTTTCTCAGGAAGTTCGGGGAACGGTTATTTTAACTACGTCAACGAATATTCTGCCGTTTCCAAACATACCTCTTTTAGAAAATCCCACGCTCACTGAGGTATCAGATGCTCTAATAACACATCGTGTCATCTGCGTTGGTACTTTTTCTAGCGAGAAGCACAAATTAGGTTCCTCTGCACTTTCTGCTCAAGAACTAGCATCCGTTGCTGGCTACGTATTTGTGGAAGCCGACGGATCTAAGCGGTTACCTCTGAAAGCTCACGCACCACATGAACCCGTCATTCCAGAAGGTACCCAGCGCACTGTCCAAGTTATAGGACTTTCTGGCTTTGGACTACCTATCCATCAAGCTGTACATCGCAGTGAAATTTTCTGCAACCGGGCAAATTGTTTGCCCGACGATTTTGCCACGCCAACTCGTATTGCCACTGTTATTGCAGCAGAACACGCTTCAGGGGCTGTAAAGGCAAACGTTATTCTTGTCAATCAAACTGACAACGAGAAAGACCTTGCTCTGGCAAGAGACTTTACAAAGGAGCTTCATCTGCAGGATGACAACACACCTGTTATTGCAGGTTCACTTTTTAATTCGACTTTTGTGGAAATGCGTGATACGTAATAACTACCGGAACGTTTTCATCGTACTTCTCGCCCACTGAAAACTTTTTATCACCATCGATAGTAATTTCTTTAACCTGGTTTTCATGATTGATGAGGCCAATTTTAAGGTCTTCGTCTTTTTGAACCGTAACGTTCTTGAAGCCGGCATGCTCAAACTTCTTTTGAGCTTCCTCATAGTCATACTCGGAGACATCTTTACTGGCGAGAGGAACTTCTACTTTCACAGGTTCTTTTTTGACTGTCTCAGTCTGAGAAGGTTGCACAGATTGTGCTGGTTGGTTTGATGTCCATGGATGAAAGACTAAAAGTGCTACGCATACCACAAGTGAAAAAATTGCTACTATCGCGACAATAAATAGCTGATTATTGACAGTCTTGTTAGATACGTCTGCTGTAACCCCTTGTGTATCCTGTATAGGATCTGCTGATTTTACAGCAGGACGCGGTAGAGTAGCTTGCTCTTGTTGAAGTCGATGCGTGACGTTATCTCCAATGTCTAACGTCTCGCCTGTCAGGAAATCATGGTCAAGCGAGTCCATCGCTTTTTGTACGTCAGTATTTTCTGGTACTTCAGCGTCATTTTCGCGGACACTCAACGTCTGTCTCCTTTATTCCCATCAGTCAAACTTCATAGATACTATTTTCACACACATAGGTTTTATCTATCAACACACAGCAAATAACGTTTCCTGTGCAATCGAAAAACTTCTAAGAACAGAGCGCATTACCTGAATAAAAAGTAAATTTAGGGCGGATTTTCTCGTTTGAATCCGCCCTAAAAATCTTAACCTACTAAATTTTAATAAACACTAAATACGAGCAACAGCCTTAATCTCAACCTTTGCGCCCTTTGGAAGTGCGACCACCTGGAATGCTGCGCGTGCAGGATAAGGATCTGCAAAGAACTCAGCATAAACCTCGTTCATTGCACCAAACTCATTGATATCGGAAAGTAAAACCGTAGTCTCAACAACATCATCCATGGAAGCACCAGCTGCCTCGAGGATATTTTTAATGTTAGTTAGACTCTGACGGGTCTGAGACTTAATATCCTCACCTGCAAATTCACCAGTTGCAGGATCAACAGGAAGCTGACCAGACACGTTAATGGAACCGTTTGCAGAAACAGCAGCAGAGTAAGGACCTACTGCAGCTGGAGCCTTATCAGTAACGATAGCTTTCTTTGACATATTATTCTCCTTCTTTCCTATTTGTGTTTGTTTTCACAAACAGCAAAACCAATCAAAGACTATTTAAAGAGCCTTTGAATATTACCCTTACTTTACCGTTTGACGTATGCGCCTGGTTTTACACCAGTAGGCTCACCATCAACCACCACCAACTCTCCGTTTACAAAAACATATGCTGGACGTCCGTGAATCTCAAAGCCTTCATAGGGCGTATAGTCAACATTTTGATGCTGGTTCTTCTCGCTGATGGCCCACGTCACACTTGGATCCCATACCGTCACGTCAGCATCTGAGCCAACACGCAGGACACCCTTGCGCGGATACATACCAAAGACACGAGCGGGTCCCTCACTCATAAGACGAGCAAAGTCTTGGACGCCCAAACGATTCTCAAACGAGGTCATGATAAGACCAGGTCGATGTTCTACACCGGGGCCGCCGTTGGGAATATGCGTGAAGTCGTCAATGCCGCGATCTTTTTGACCATGAAGATTAAAACTACAATGATCGGTAGCAATGGTATTAATCTCACCATCACATACGGCTCGACGCAAAACCTCAATGTCGTGCGGCTTGCGCAAAGGTGGACTCATAACGTACTTAGCACCTTCAAAGTCGCTCTCAAGATAATGTGAATCGTCCAGCAACAGATACTGAGGGCAGGTCTCAACGTCCATCTTCACTTTGCCGCGTGCCTTGGCCGCACGAACCGCCTCAAGACCAAGAGCGCTGGACAGGTGAACAATGTTGATACGAGCATCAGCAAGCTCTGCAAGATAACACAGACGAGAAATTGCCTCTGCTTCACAAGCTGCAGGACGACTCATAGGATGACCCTCAGGACCAGTAATACCAGCTGCGAGCATACGTCTTTGCAGCTCATTTACAAGAGTGCCATTCTCGCAGTGAACGCACAGGACACCGTCAATATCGCGGATATATTCAAGCACCTCAAGCGTCTGAGCGTCATCTAAACGCAGATGATCGTAAGCAAAGTAGGTCTTAAATGACATAACACCTGCATCACGCATAGCCTGCATATCTGCTTTAGTTTGTTCATTCCAATCAGCAATGGCCATATGAAATGCATAGTTAGCAGTACAGGTACCATCTGCACGTTTATGCCACTCATCAAGCGCTTCGGGCAGCGTCATGCCTTTGTCTTGTGTGGCATAATCCACAATAGTGGTGGTACCGCCGCAAGCAGCAGCACAAGTTCCTGTCTCAAAGCTATCTGCTGTCCAGTCCATACCTGTCCAGCATTGCATGTGCGTATGAGCGTCAATAAAACCAGGGAATACGTATTTACCCGTAACATTGATAACGTTGTCATCTGTACGCGCCTCGTACGTACCTCCCACCTGGATGATTTTTGTACCATCGAGCACTAAGTCTCCATAGAAAACGCCCTCAGGCAACACAAGGAAACCATTCTTTAATACGTTCATCAGTCAACTCCCAATCTCTCGGTCGTCAAACCGTTTATAGATGCCGAATGTAAATAATTCAAATCAGACGGAGTATCTACATCTAAAAGTTCTTGTTCGCATTGTGCCTCTACAAGTGCAGCAGAAGCTTGGTACTCAGGACATAATAAAAATACTCCAGAACCGCCCTTATCGCCTTGTACTCTGCACAGCATATCAAACAATGCGCTTGGAAAAACTATGGGGCTACCTGGTACTCCATGCCAAGATAGACGAGAAACCACTTCTGGATGTTCTTCAAAACTAGCTATAAGAGCGCATAAACTATCTGCACGTACACACGGTTGATCTCCCTGTAAAAACAGAGCACCATCCCATGAGTTCTCACCAAGACCATCTTTTTGTACCTCAAGCATTGCTCGACGTACTGTGTCACTTTGAAGGGTACCTGAGTGCGTTACAGCGCGAACCTTGAGCTTGTTACACAGTACAAGAATAGGTTCATGAAACGGATCGTCAATTGTTACCACTATGGGCTCTAGTCCTGCTGTTTGAGCCGTTTCTATAACATGTTGAATCAGTGGCTTGCCCATAAACGGTGCCATAAGCTTATTGGATCCAAAGCGAGTAGAAGCACCGGAAGCCATGACTATACACCCAATGTGTGACATAGCATGGCCTCCTTCCTTAGTTCTTAAATTACAGTAAGTAATACCCATAGGGTATTACAGACGGCTACTATCCGCGTATCACAGTGCCGGTTTTTCCAGCAATTCCATCAGCAGCCTTATCCAGCAAAGTAATAAGTGATGTACGTCCTTCGCCGGATTGTGCAAACTGCAAAGCAGCCTGTACCTTGGGCAACATAGAACCAGGAGCAAATTCGCCGGCTTCAATATAAGCTTGTGCACTCTCAGGTGTAAGCTCAGAGAGGTCTTCCTGTTCAGGAGTACCAAAATGAATAGCAACCTTCTCGACAGCCGTTAAAATAATGAGTGCATCCGCATTAACCTGCTCCGCAAGACGAGCTGCTGCAAAATCCTTATCAATAACAGCTGCAGCACCCTTAAGATGATTGCCCTCAGTAATAAATACTGGAATACCGCCACCACCACAAGCAATAACAACATTGCCCGTCTCAATAAGTGAACGAATGGTATCAAGCTCAACAATAGCAACAGGCTGAGGAGATGCAACTACACGACGGTATCCTCGACCAGCGTCCTCGACAACGTTATATCCACGCTCAGCTACCATCTTTTTAGCTTCTTCTTCTGTCATAAAAGAACCAATGGGCTTGGTAGGATTTTTAAATGCTGGATCATTTTTATCAACTTCAACTTGCGTTAGAACAGTGGCTGCATTTTTCTTAATGCCGCGGTTAAGCATTTCTTCACGAAGCGCATTCTGAAGATCGTAGCCAATATATCCCTGGCTCATGGCAACACATACAGAAAGTGGGCAAGGAATATATTTCTCTGGATCAGAACGATTAAGCTGCGTCATAGCCTCTTGGATCATGCCAACTTGTGGGCCGTTACCGTGGGCGATAATAACTTCATTACCTTGCTCAATTAAATCAACAATTGCCTTAGCAGTGTGCTTTACTGCAATCATCTGCTTAGGTAAATTTTTGCCAAGAGCATTACCGCCCAAAGCAATTACAATACGCTTTCCCATAGTCCCCTCCCAGGGCTTACATTACGATCTTTAACATTTTTAACAGGTTCTCTTACTCTTTACTAAACTTGTTAAAAACAAAAAAGGGTCTGCATGAGAGCTTGTCTCCACGCAGACCCAATGTATATAAATATTACTTATGCCTGGAACCAGCGAGGAGTATCTCCCTGCTCAAGAGCTTTAAGCGTTGCAATTGGATCTTTTGCCTTCTGCAAGAAAATCATTGCTGCAATAGCATATGGCTTATAAGAAGCCTCTTTATAGAGACCATCACGGTGATAATCAAAGACCTCATTTTCAACTTCACCGTGCTCACAAGATACACCATTAATGTCTGCAGGCAGTGGATGCATATAGATGGTATCCATACCATGAGCAGTCTTTGCCATAAGATCAGTTGTGCAGCACCAATCCTTATGAGTAGCATTCTGAGCAAGAAGCTCTTTCTCCAGAGCGTCGATTCCAGCGTCATCGCCTGCAGCATAAAGATTAGTACGCTTCTCCATAGCAGCATAAGGTGCCCAGCTCTTAGGAATGACAATGTCAGCGCCCTCAAAAGCCTCTGCCATGTTGTAGGTCTTCTTAAAGGTTGCTCCAGACTCAGCTGCAAACTTACCAGCAACATCAACAAGCTCAGGCATGAGATCGTATCCCTCAGGATGAGCTAATGTAACATCCATGCCAAAACGAGGAAGCAGAGTAATAAGAGACTGTGGGCAAGATAAAGGCTTACCATATGAAGGAGAATAAGCCCAAGTAACAGCAACTTTCTTACCACGGAGATTCTCAAGGCCACCAAACTCATTGATAAGATAGAGGATGTCAGCAGTAGACTGAGTTGGGTGATCCATATCAGACTGAAGAGATACCAGTGTTGGACGATGATCTAAAACGCCATCCTCGTAAGCCTGCTTGACGGAAGCAGAAACCTCACGCATATAAGCGTCGCCCTTACCAATGAACTTATCGTCACGAATACCAATGACATCAGCCATGAATGAAATCATAGTTGCAGTCTCACGGACAGTCTCGCCGTGAGCAATCTGAGACTTACCCTCATCAAGATCCATCAACTGAAGACCAAGAAGGTTAGAGCCAGATGCAAAGGAAAAACGAGTACGAGTTGAGTTATCACGGAAAAGTGAGACAGCAAGACCAGACTCAAAAAGACGTGTAGAAATGTTACGCTCACGTAAGTTGCGTAGAGCATCTGCTACTGCATAGAGAGCCTGAAGCTCATCGGTTGACTTCTCCCATGTCAAAAGGAAATCCTCGTTATACATCTTGGAGAAATCAAGTTTTGCAAGCTTGTCAAGATACGGCTGAATGGTAGTTGCCATGGTACATCCTCTCGTTTAAATAACCGCTTATATACTAATTACCAAAAACCATTTACTTAATGTTGTTATCGGTAAGACTTGCACGGAATTCAGTTGCATCATCAGTTACTGCAGAAGCGTCATACAGGTTGAGAGCTGCAACATACAGTGCTGCACAAGTAGGAAGATCCTGCTTGAATGTAATCTCATTTGGAGCGTGTGCCTGAGACTCAGCACCTGGTCCAAAGCCAACGCAAGGAATACCATAACGACCCTGAATAGAAACGCAATTTGTGGAGAAGGTCCACTTATCGCATAGAGGACGACCTTCACGAGTTGCCATGGACTTCTCGCAACCAATACGCTTATCGCCAAAGAGTGCCTTGTGAGCATCAACAAGTGCTTTGACGTGTGGAGCAGACTCTTTGTTGATCCATGTTGGGAAGTAAGACTCAGTCTCATAGACCTCGCCAGTCCAAGAAGGACGGTCATACATGTACATGGAGACCTTGACGTCGTCACCATACTTCTTGACGGAAGGAAGCTCCTCAATCTCTTTGAGGCAGCTCTTATAGGTCTCACCAGCGGTCATACGACGGTCAATGGAGATTGCACAAGAGTCTGCAACAGCGCAGCGAGAAGGGCTTGTGAAGTAAATCTGAGAAACGGTGCAGGTACCACGGCCGAGGAAGCGAGCATCCTCATAATGATCAGGGTTGTACTTAGGATCAAGCATCTTAACAAGGCCGCGAATAGCAGTGGATTCATCAGCACTATTATTGTTAAGTGCACGAACGTCATTAATGATGTCAGCCATCTTATAAATTGCGTTGTCACCGCGCTCAGGAGCTGAACCGTGGCAGGAAACGCCCTTGACGTCAACACGGATCTCCATACGGCCACGGTGACCACGATAAATACCACCATCAGTAGGCTCGGTTGAGATTACAAACTCTGGCTTAATCTTGTCAACATTGTAGATGTACTGCCAGCACATACCGTCGCAGTCCTCTTCCTGGACAGTACCAACAACCATAACCTTGTAGCCCTCAGGAATAAGATTCATATCCTTCATAATCTTTGCAGCATATACGCCTGAACAGACGCCGCCTTCCTGGTCAGAGCCACCACGACCACCAATGAGCTGATCGTCCTCAAAGCCCTCATAAGGATCAAAATCCCAGTTGTCACGATTACCAATACCAACGGTATCAATGTGACCGTCGATTGCGATGATTTTATCGCCAGTACCCATAAAGCCCATAACGTTGCCAAGGCCGTCAACTTTTACCTCATCAAAGCCAAGCTTCTCCATCTCAGCTTTAATGCATGCGACAACCTCGCCCTCTTCTGAAGACTCACTAGGGTGTGAAATCATTGCGCGCAGAAACGCGGTCATATCTTTTGAATACTTATTTGCTGCATCCTTAATTGCGCCGTAATCCAAGTCTTTCATACATCCTCCTTTATTAGGATAAAACTGGACGTCTTTATCCTTTTGTAACCTTACAAACAGTTGAGAATAAAATCCCAAACTGTACCAGTACCCTCGTAATACAAACCATTTTTTTTCTTACCAAACTTTTTGTTTGGTACTATCTATTAAATCACTTGTAGAAGACATTGCAAGCAGTAAACGCTTACTTTTTTATTTTCTCGGCAAGCGGTTTTATTGTTACTAATTCTCTTTTTTATTTGACGTCATCTGTTGACTGCCATGCACCGTCCCATACAATCTCTTCATAACGCACAGGATCAGTATCTCCTTCTGTAGAGAACAAAAGAACTTTTGAATCTGTTGTAAGATCAAGCGCATCACGAAGCTCTTTGTATGTAGGGTCTGTCATAAGAGTAGAAATAACACCCATACCAACAGCACCAGACTCACCGGAAACAACAGAAGGGTCTCCCTTAACAGGAGCAGCGAGCATGCGCATGCCCTTTGCCGAAACCCAATCAGGACAAGAAATAAAGGCCGTCGCATGATTGCGTAAAATATCCCAACCAATGGTATTTGGCTCACCACAGGCAAGACCAGCCATAATAGTAATCAAATCTCCACCAACAATACGAGGCTCGCCATCTGCTGCAAGTGCACCTTTATACAGACAGTCTGCAGCCCCTGCTTCCATAATGACAAACTTAGGAGGATTTGAAGGGAATAAATTAGTAAAGTAGCCCACCATGGCAGATGCCAAAGATCCAACACCTGCCTGTATAAATACATGCGTTGGACGGTTTACCTCAAGCTCACGTAGCTGTTCTGCTGCCTCATAGGCCATAGTGCCGTAACCCTGCATAATCCAGGATGGAATCTTCTCATAACCATCCCAAGCGGTGTCCTGTACGATTACTGCATGCTCAGTCTCTTCTGCTTCTTTTGCTGCGAGACGAACACAGTCATCGTAATTAAGCTCTTCAATGGTTACTTGTGCACCCTCTTTTGCAATATTATCAAAACGAGTTTTTGTAGAACCTTTAGGCATATGAACAACAGCTTTTTGACCAAGACGATTTGCTGCCCAGGCCACACCACGACCATGGTTGCCATCGGTTGCAGTAAAGAAAGTTGCCTGTCCAAAGTCTTTCTGCAATTGCTTTGAAGTCAGATACTCAAAGTCGCAATCAGAAACATCTTTTCCTGTTTCATCAGCAATATAGCGAGCCATAGCAAATGAACCACCCAGGACTTTAAATGCGTTAAGTCCAAAGCGATACGACTCATCTTTTACGTATAATCCACCAAGACCTAAATTAGAGGCCATACCCTCAAGATTTGCCAAAGGTGTCACAGCATATTGAGGAAAGCTTTTATGAAATGCGCGAGCCTTCTTAACATTTTCAAGTGACATGACCTGAAGATTTCTGTCTTCACTCTGAGGCATCTTATTAAGTACCCACTTCATTTCCGGCTGCATATTGTTGACCCCTTTTCCATGTGTTTTTGTTTGCTAACGTATCTTTAATAGTAGACCACTCTTCTGCTAAATCAGACTAAAAGTTAGTAAACCTAACAAAAAGTTTTCTACCTTTTGTGCCTATCTATAAAAGCAAAACAACTGCCAGCAGCTTATTGCTACCGGCAGTTATTTTTTATCATAAAAAGTACATGTTACCCTTACTTCTTAGCCTTGGATTTTGTGTAATACGTATCTTCCATAGGAAGCTTAGTACGCATCACATGATCAAAAGCATAATATGCATTTGCTACTGCAGGAGCAGTTGGGATTGTTGAAATCTCACCAATGCCTTTTCCTCCGTAAGCAACAGGAAGTAGATGCTCCTTCTCGACATAAATTGCCTCAATATGAGGAATATCAGGAGCATGGAAGAGACCTAGAGTAGCAAACTTTGACTTTGGCACACAATCCTGAAGCTTGTAGTTTTCTGTTGTGGCATAGCCGAGCGACATCAACACGCCACCCTCAATTTGACCTTGGATTGCAATAGGGTTAATGACCTTGCCAGAATCATGCGCGGCATATACATCAGTAACCTTGCCCTCATCGTCTAAAACCACGCATGTTGTAGCAAAGGCATAACAAATGTGACTCTTTGGATTAGGCTTGTCAGCACCAAGTTTGTCGGTTGGCTCAAAGTAAACATAACGGAACTCATGACCTTCAAGCTTCTTCAGGCCTGCAACTGGATCCTTTGGATGAATACCCGCACCAGCAACCAATGCTTTACCATCTGCGTATCCAACACCCTCATAAGGACGACCATCAGAGTACACAATAGTCTTTCCGTCACCGTGCGCCTCAACGGGCTCAGACGATACTTCTTTGCCAGCCTCAATATCTAAAAGCGCATCACGCAGCAAAAACGCCACGCCACGAACAGCCTCTCCGGTAACAACCGTTTGACGGGAGCCAGATGTAGTACCTGAGTCAGGCGCATTTTCTGTAGAGCACTCACCGTTAACGATAACTGACTTTGGAAGGCCGATAGCCTCTGCTACATCCTGCAAAAAGACTGTATTACAACCCTGTCCGATATCTGAGGTAGCAGAATAAACAACGACTTTTCCGTCTTCAATACGAATGTTTGCACGACCTGCGTCAGGCAGACCAACGCCAACACCAGAGTTTTTCATAGCGCAGGCAAGACCAGCACGTCCCTTATGGGCTTCATATACATCTTTAACTGCAAGAAGCGTTTCTTTAAGTGCCGTTGACTGATCACAGATCTGACCATTAGGAAGTACATCTCCAGGAGCAACTGCATTTCTCCAGCGCATCTCCCATGGACTTATGCCGACCTTCTCGGCGAGAAGATCCATGAGCTCCTCAAGAGCAAACTCAGTCTGGCAAACTCCAAAGCCACGGAATGCACCAGCAGGTGGATTATCAGTATAGTATCCATAACCACGAATATCAGTATTTTGATACTTATACGGACCAACAGCGTGTGTACATGCGCGCTCGAGAACTGGTCCACAAAGTGATGCATATGCTCCTGTATCAAAATAAATATCGCAATCAAGAGCAGTAAGGTGACCTTCAGCATCGCAGCCGAGTGTAAAATCTGCCTCCATAGCATGACGTTTTGGATGGAAGATAAGCGACTCGTTACGAGTAAACTTACACTTAACCGTACGCTTAAAAATGTAAGCAGCCAATGCAGAAATATGCTGGACGCTTACATCTTCTTTTCCACCAAATCCGCCGCCTACCAGCATGGTTTCTACAACTACTTTATCAGGAGTTTCATCCCATCCAAACATGTGGGCAATTTCTTTACGAGTGTCGTAGGCACCTTGATCGGTAGAAAGAATCTTTACACCATCTTTATAGGGGAACGCAACAGCACATTCAGGCTCAAGGAATGCATGCTCAGTAAAAGGTGTCGAGAAATGCTTAGTGATAATGTGAGTAGAATTTTTAAGTGCATCCTGAACATTACCGCGTGTAATATGACGGCTCTGGCAAAGATTACTTTCTGCTTCTGTATGTACAAGAGGAGCACCTTCAGCAGCAGCTTCTTCAATATTACGCACAATAGGAAGCTCTTCATACTCAACTTTTACAAGTTTCTTGGCAGCTTCAAGAGTCTCTTCATCCTCTGCAACTACCATGCAAAGCGCATCGCCCAAATAACGTGTATTTGAACCCTCAGGGATAAATACATCCCAATCCTGCTGAATGTGGCCAACTTTATTTACAGGTACGTCTTCGGCTTTTAAGACTCCAACAACACCTGGTAGAGCCTCTGCTTCTGTTGTATCAATTTTTACCACACGTGCACGAGGATACTTAGAACGTACACACGAGCCATACGCCATATCTGGGAAATCAACATTGGTAACATCGTCAGGATATTTACCATATCCAAGTACCTTTGCACGAACATCAACACGGAATGCTTTTGAACCAACACCGTAATTATCGCCACGCTCTAGGTCTGGATCAATTTGCTCTTCTCCACGAAGAATACGTGCGGCTTTTAAGATACCTTCAATAATTTTCTTATATCCAGTGCATCGACAAATATTATTTTTAATTGCTTCTTTAACTTCTGCTTCAGTTGGATTAGGGTTTCGACGGATTAAAGCCGCGCCACTCATTACCATGCCAGGGATACAAAAACCACACTGAACAGCTCCAACTGCACCAAATGCGTACACAAAAGCCTCTTGCTCTTCATGAGAAAGGCCTTCTACGGTTTCAATTACTTTTCCCTGTGCGCGTTTAGTATTCATGACGCAACCACGAGTAGCCACGCCATCAATAACGACCGTACAAGTTCCACAAGCACCTTGTGAACAACCATCTTTTACCGATAAAAGATGTAAATCATCTCGAAGAAAACGAAGCAACGATTTATTTTTTGTAGTAGTAATTGTTTCTCCGTTTACCGTAAAGGTATACTCTTCTACTTCTTCGGCCATTTTCACTCCTTACGTGTCTGGGAGAATGTTGTGTGTCGTACCCCAAACCCGCTAACTGAACATTTTTGTCATGCATTACAAATCTATAATTTTTATCGCTTTAATCTATAGCTTTAGATTACTCCCCTCTCTTTTTTAGCGTAGACGGTTGGTAAAACTTTTACCAACCGTCATACGACTATAAACTACGCACCTATAAGATAGCTGTACGAATTACGTACCGTGACAATCATCTTGCGGATATTTTCTGGAAGACCACAAGCTTCATCATCAACGTTATAAATTGCTGTACTGCCATCAAGACGTACTAAGAAACCGTCTTCAGTTGGAAGGAAGCCTTCATTCTCAGAATTGTCAAAGTCTTCACGACTCCAGAATGCAGTGAACTTATCCTTGTAAGGGCGTCCTTCAGAGTATGGGCAGAACACGGCACAGTTACCGCACTCATTACACATACCATCAACGTGAATAATCTGCTGCTGTTGAACACCAGGAACCTTAATAGCAACATTGGCACGGTTCGGACATACCTCAACGCATGCTTCACATACCGAAGGACAAGAAAGACAACGTGACTGCTCACACACATCAGTATCACCGCAAAGCTGTCCACGCTTACCAAAAATCTTAGCAACGTCTTCCTCAAGATTAGAAAGTTCTTTGCCTGAGAAATTAAAGTCTGCAATGGCAACAGCTACAGTCATAGCATCTGCAATACCTTTAACAACGGTTGCTGGACCACGGCGTCCATCACCAACCGCATAGACATGCTCAAGAGAAGTCTGAAGATTATTGTCCACAACTGGACGACCCTTCTCGTCAAGGGTAATGCCAGAGGTGGTATAAAGATTGGGCTCAATCTGCTCACCAACTGCTGTAATAACAGCGGTTGCAGGAATTGTAACGAACTCACCTGTTCCCTCAGGACGACGACGACCAGACTCATCGGGAGCGCCAAGTTTCATTACCTCGCAGGTAAGCTGATTATTGGCCAAATCTCCTGGGGCGAGAAGTTCCATGAACTCCACGCCGTCATCAATGGCCATCTGCAGCTCTTCCTCATCAGCAGGCATATAGCGCTTGGTACGACGATATACCAGACGTACATTTTGTACACCAGCAACACGCTTTGCCGCACGAGCCACATCCATAGCAGTATTACCAGCACCGATAACAACTACGTCAGTACCAAGGTTAACGGACTCAGGTGTACGCTTAAACTCCTCGAGGAACTCAAGAGCATCCAGAGCCTCACCGGACTTCAAGGTCTTACGACCAGGAGCCCATGCACCAATTGCTACTACAACGTCGGTATAACCCTCAGAAAGCAGAGTATTTACATCTGCAACCTCAACGCCTGTCTTAAAGGTTGCACCATATGCCTGGCACAGTTTGACATCGTTATCGATAGCTTCCTCAGAAATACGGAAACCAGGAATAACGTGACGAACAATACCACCAAGCTTATTGGTACGCTCAAAGACAACTACTTCAATACCTGCGCGTGATAAGAAAGATGCCGCCGAAAGACCAGAGGGGCCGCCGCCGATAATAGCAACCTTCTTATCCTTAACCACACCACGAGAGGCAAGTGTTGAGAGGACTTCCATAAGGCCGTTCTCTGCGGCGGTAAGTTTGCAGCTACGAATATGAACATGCTCATCAACGTAATTACGCATGCAGGAATTTGTGCAGGTGTGAGGACAAATAGTACCGGTAATAAAAGGAAGGGCATTGCGCTCAAGAATGATGTGTAAGGCGTCAGCATAACGGCCTTCATCTACTGCCTTAAGGTATCCTGGAATGTCCTGATGAATTGGACAAGAATCACGGCATGGCGCAATAAAGCAGTCAGTCAGCGGAAGTGCCCCGCGTACGTGACGATCAGGTTGTGGCTTAATCTCTTTGTGATAACGTGCATTTTTGAGCGAACTTTCAAGCAAAGCAGATACCTTTGCCACATCAACGCCAGAAAATGCTTCCGTATTTTCATCTGCAAAGAGTCCAGCAATCTGCGTCATACGCTCATAGCCACCAGGCTTCAAAATGGTAGTTGCCATGGTAACAGGCCAAATACCTGTATCAACAAGATCTTTAATATTGTTGTAGTCTGCGCCGCCAGAGTACGAAATACGTAATTTGCCATCAAACTGCTCAGAAAGACGCTTAGCAAGTGAAAGCGACAAGGTCCAAAGAGAACGACCAGACATATACATTTCTTCGCTTGGCAACTCGCCACGAGTAACATCTACTGGGAAGGTATTGGTAAGTTTGACACCAAACTCAACACCCTTTTCTGCACACAGTTTCATAAGACGCTCAAGCATAGGAACTGCGTCAGCCCACTGTAAATCTTCCAAGAAGTGATGATCATCAAAGGCAATGTAGTCAAATCCTAAAGAATCCAACGTTTTACGTGCATACTCATATCCCAAAAGTGTTGGATTGCACTTAATAAAGGTATTGAGGTGCTTCTCGGTAATGAGATAGGAAGCAATTCGCTCAATCTCATCTGGAGGACAACCATGCAGAGTTGACTCTGTAATAGAATCTGAAATACGAGAAGGAATGGAATCAATAAATGCCTCGTCAACATTGTGGAAGCGATTAATGTTAGCTTTTGCCCATGCAATTGCCTCCTTAAATACAGGAGTCTCAGAGGCATCCTTCATGTCATTTATATATTTATCTACCTTAGGAGTTTTAATTCCTTCAAGGTCATAACCAACGGACATGTTAAAGACAAAGCCATCAGCATCTCCCAGACCAAGCTCTTGGGAAAGAATATGGCAAATAACCCATGCCTTGACATACTCATCAAATGCCTGAGGTACGGTTAACTCCGTAGACCACTCGCAGTTGTATCCCTCATCGGATGCCAAAATACAAGGCTTATTAACGCAAGCTGAAAGCTCTTCTCCATCCATTTTCTGAACTGTTTTAAGCTCAAAGAAACGAGCACCGGTAACATATGATGCTACGATATTCTGTGCAAGCTGTGTATTGGGGCCCGCTGCAGGACCAAATGGGGTCTCAATTTTCTCGTTAAAAATAGGACGAGCAACTCCAGCTGTCTTGGCAAATGCATGAATTCCAAAGATAGTCTTCTGATTTTCGTACTCATCTAAAATCCAATTCATCAGATGGTCGAATTTCATGGGACGCATAATGTCGCTCATTTTGGTTCCTCTCCTTTTAACCAATGTGAGTTATAGTCCCCGCACTTATGGCGTCCGCGGGCGACGCCCTATTTGCGCTCATGCGCAAGACGAGAAGAACTTTCAAAGTTCTTCTCGTCATAACAACTTAATACTGGCGGCCGTTGAGCTCTCCCCAAAGCTTCTTAGCCTCAACCATAGTCCAAGCGTTAATCTTGTCCTCATCAAACGCAACAAATTCGCGGTCCTTATAGAGAACCTTACCGTTGACAATAGTAGTGCGGCAGTTCTTACCCTCAAAGCCAAAGAGCATGTGACCGTCGATGTTCTCGTCAGAGAACGGCGTGAACGGTTTGTAATCAAAGATTGCAATGTCAGCAGCAGCACCAGATGCAAGCTTACCTAAAGGCTTGCCATTAGACTTTGTTGAGAAGTACTTCTCGGCCATCTTGACATTGTTCTTGAAGAGCATGGTCATAGCTTCAACCCAACCAACATTTGGCATACAAGCATTATGACGCTGCATAGGTAAGAAGACCTTCAGCGATTCAAGCATATCGTGCGTATACGCATCGGTGCCCATGCATACATCAATACCACGCTTGAAGAACTCGAGTACCGGCGCACACCCAACCGCATTACCCATATTGGACTCAGGATTGTTAACAATGCTGGTATGAGTATGAGCAAGGATGTCCATATCAGCAGGAGTTACGTGGATGCAGTGGCCAAGCATGGTCTTCTCGCCCAAAAGACCATGATCAAGCAGGCGATGTACCGCAGTGGTTCCGTGATTAAGAGCAGAATCATATACATCATCCATGCCCTCGCAAACGTGAATATGGAAGCCGGTAAGACCGTTGTTGGCCTCAACCATCTTATCCAGCGTCTCATCAGAAAGCGTAAAGAGGGCGTGTCCACCAAACATAGCGGCAATCATATCGTCATCTTCATCTGCAGCCCATTTAGCAAAGGCAGCATTTTCAGCGATAGACTCATCACGCTTGACCTCTCCATCACGATCAGATGTCTCATAGCAAAGGCAAGCACGAATACCAAGCTCTTTTGCGACGTCTTTGATAGCAAAGAGTGAATCAGGAATCTCACAGAAACTTGCATGGTGATCAAAGATAGTAGTAACACCATCTCGCAGTGAATCAAGGATAGTTGCGTAAGCGCAAGCGCGAGTTCCATCAAGCGTCAGATGACGGTCGATGTTCCACCACTGCTGCTCAAGATTTTCAAGGAAGTTGTGAGGGTTACAGTCTTTGATAGCAAGACCACGTGCCAAGCCAGAATAGATATGAGTATGGCAGTTAATAAGACCTGGCATAATGACGCCGCCATGCGCGTCAAGCTTTTCTGCATCGGGATAGGCGGCTTCAAGTTTCGCACGCGTATCAACGGCAACAATCTTCTGACCTTCAATTGCTACGGCACCATCTTCAATGTACGGATGAGCTTCGTCGCGCGTAATAACACGACCGTTCACAATAAGCAGCATAGGAACTCCTTGCCACGTGCCGCAGATCAGCTACGGCGTATAAAATGACGGATGTGCCCTCTCCGACACCCCGTTCGGACATATATTAAAGAGAGCCCGACTTCTCTTTTGTGCAAAAACCAAAACAAACAATTTGTTTTATATTCTAATTTTTTATTTGGTTTATATTCTCATAAATTTTGTCAAAACAACTAACTTATCGGTGTACGGTCGAATCTTGACGTAAACGGTTTCTTGCCACATTAACCAATACCTATACATAGTGTCCTATTCCTGCATAAACAAAACCTGTTAGGGTAGAATTGTTTAAAATAATTTTGAAACTAATTTTCATACTTGGAGTACATCACTATGGACATGCAGCAGATTGATTTTTTAAAACGTCTTGCACAGGGTATTGCTCTAGAATTTGGCTCAAACTGTGAAGTTGTTGTTCATGATCTTCAGAGTAAAGATCCTGCTCATACCATAGTTGCTATTGAGAATGGTCATATAACAGGAAGAAGTATCGGAGATGGCCCTTCAAACGTAGTACTCAAAGCACTCCATTCAAATCCAGAAAAGCTTCATGACTCTCCCTCTTATCTCACCAAAACAGAAGACGGCAAGATACTCAAATCAACAACTATTTACCTACGTGATGAGAAACACAAACCAATCGCAATTTTTGCTATTAACTACGACATTGCACTTTTCTCTGCAATGGAAGAATCCTTACGTGGTCTCATTACTCCCAGCAATTCATCTGAAGACACTCCGCAGACCATTCCACATAACGTAACCGATCTTCTCGATGAGCTTATTGATCAAAGCGTACGCATGGTTGGGCGTCCTGTTGCTCTTATGACAAAAGATGACAAAATCAAAGCAATCCGTTTTCTTAATGATTCTGGAGCATTTCTTATTACCAAATCAGGTCAAAAAGTCTGTTCCTATTTTGGCATTTCAAAGTACACTCTTTACAGCTATCTTGACGAGGCAAAAAATCAAAATTTATAGTTGTAGGTAACATATCGTCAACAATAAAACCTCCCATTTCCTATTATCTAAGAAATGGGAGGTAATCTTTAAAACGAAGGTGAGAAACTAAGGTAAATCCTCACTACTCAGACTTATAGTCTGTTTTATACGCCTTAACAGAACCTGGCTTATGCTCAACTGCAGGTACACCTGTCGCAGCTGATTTATACAATGCTCCAACTGCTTCTTCCTGTACCTCTGCGGCTCCCTCAACTGCTTTCACAACTTCCTTATCAGGTCCACCCTTAGGAAGAACAAGATTAAGAATAATGGCAGAAAGTGCTGCAACAACAATAGCAGAATGTCCAAATACCTCATTAATAAACGCAGGCATTCCAGGGCCTGCAAGAGAGTTAGACGTCATGGTAATACCCATACCTAACGCAAGAGACAAACCTGCAATAGTTGCTCTACGAGGAGTAAGGCCATCTTTAGAAAGAATGCGAATACCAGTCATTGAAATAGTACCGAATACGTTAATAGTAGCTCCGCCAATAACAGGTTGAGGAATACCTGAAAGAATTGCCGCTAACTTTGGCGCCAAACCAGCTACCAAAAGGATTGCACCTGCAACCGCAAAAACATGACGATTAATAACACGAGTTTGTGTCACGATACCAACATTTTGACCATATGTTGAAGTTGGGAATGCTCCAAAGAAAGCGCCAACCATAGTCATAACACCCTGAGAAACAAGACCACCAGTAAGCTCTGTATCGGTGGGTTCACGATCCATACCGCCTACCGTTGCACCAGTCATGTTACCAACAGCCTCAAGTGCAGCAACAATAAAGACAATAGTTACCGAAGCAATTGTTGCTGGAACAAATTCAAGTGCAAAAGGCATAAAGTGAGGAAGCTCAACCCAAGAAGCATTGACTACAGAGTCGTAGTTAATCATGCCAAAAGGAATGGAAACAACATAACCTACGAGCATGCCAAAAAGTAAAGATCCGAGCTTGAAAACACCTTTAGCAAAATTACTGAAGTAAATACATGCAGCAAGAGTAATAAGAGCAACAATCCAGTTTTGAGGAGCACCAAAGTTTGCTGAACTCTTACCACCGGCCATATATCCAATAGCAACGCTATATAGAGAAAGACCAATACAAAGTACTACGGTACCTGTTACAACATTAGGGAATAACACACGAATCTTCTTAAAGAAGAAACCAAACAAAACAGCAACGATACCACCGATAAGTTCAGCTCCAAGAATGGCCCCAATTCCATTAGCAGCGCCAATAGCTTGCAGGGTAGGTACGTAGGCAAAACTTGTGCCCATAATTATCGGTAACCCTGCACCAAACTTGCCGAAGAGTGGATATGCCTGCAAAATAGTAACTAATCCAGACATTACTAACGAAACCTGAATAAGCAGTGTTTTATCCGCTGGGGCAAGATTGCAAACACCCGCAATAATAATTGCAGGTGTAATGATGCCCACTACAGCTGCAACTACATGCTGTAATGAAAGTGGAATAAGCTCGCCAACAGACGGTACCCCATCCCATTGAAACAAAATGGATTTCTTTGAATCCGCCATAGTGCCCTCTCTCACTTGTGGTTTTTTTATATTATGTGGCTAACCTACACACCACAACCTACTTAAACAAACATCGCTACTACAAAATCTAATGAAAAGTTTTGTAACCTAACTATTATTTAGACATAGATAGAGTAATCTTTTTTATACAAGTAGCAACCCTTTTTCGGTAATCGGTTAAATTTGAGAGATGAACAGTATGTCAAGCAGAACTAATTTTGACGCATCCAAACTTCCTAACAACCTACCAGAAGTTGCAAAAATGACAGCACAACTTGTTGCTCTTAAAAGTACTGATCCTGGTTCTTATGAAGAAGAAATTGAAACATTTATTAAAGCGTGGATTGTTGACTCGTGTTCTTTTTCACTACCAAACAAAAAAGAACTATTCCCCTTTATTCAAGAAATTGAGGTTTTTCCTCATAGACGTTGTCTTAGGGCAACAATCCCCAGTGCTACCACATCATTTGATTCCTCTACACTCCCCCCATCAGACCTGACATTTATCTGCCATATGGATACCGTAACTGATGGCGATGGCTGGGACTCTGAAACACCTGCATTCAATCCCGTATATAAAGATGGACTGCTGTATGGACGAGGCTCATGTGATATGAAAGGGGGACTTGCCTGTGCACTTCTCGCCTTTAGAGACGCTTGCCAGGCATGCAAGACACAAAAAACGCTTCCCCAAAAATCTCTTTCTGTCATCTTCACGGTTGACGAAGAAGCTAATATGCGTGGCGTTGAACGTGTTATTGATGCTGGTTGGGTTGGCGAGAAAGGCTGGGTGCTTGACGCTGAGCCTACAAACAATGCCATCCGTGGATCTCACAAAGGTCGAACCTGGTTCAAAATTACTGTTACCGGAATCACAGCTCACGCAAGCACCCCTTGGAAAGGTGCTGATGCTATCGCTGCAATGGCAATTGTTATAAATGAGATACGAACTGCAGTGCAGAGTCTACCCACTCATCCAGAACTTGGATCATCAACGGTAACCTTTGGGCAGATTGTGGGTGGATATCAACCGTACGTTGTTCCTGATAAAGCCGAACTCTGGGTTGACATGCGCTTAGTACCCCCTACAACAACGCAAGCTGCAGAGCATATAGTGCAACAAGCAATCAAGCAAGCCCAAACAGAGATTTGCGGTACTCACGCCAGCTATGACATTACGGGAAATAGGCCTTCCGTTGTCCTTCCCAAGAATTCAGAACTTCTCGCACAGCTTCTCTCGTGTGTAGAATCTTGCAATACGCCTGCAAAGCTCGATATTTTTACTGGATATACCGATACCGCTGTAATTGCATCCACCTGTAAAAATACAGAATGTATGTCATATGGGCCTGGAGAACTTGAACGGGCTCATAAACCAAATGAGTACGTTCCTGTAGAAGATTTAACACGCGTGTATCGAGTATTTAAATCACTGATAAACACTGTATGCGACTTTTAGACTAATTTATAAGAAGTACTATCTTATGCAATACAACTTGCCTACTGGTCTGCATTATTTCTTCTTCTCACAAAAAACCACGGCTGCTACGCAGAGAATTAACCCCAATACTGCAGGCTTCACAATTGATAGAGCATCTTTCAAACCACTGTTCATCGCTTGACTACCGGACACCGTAGAGCATTACTCAACAACAATCCAACAACTACTGCCTGTTAAACTTGTTGATCTTTCGGTCGTAGGTTAGCAGGCCGTTTACCTCTTCCTCAACGTCAGATACCTGGGTATATACGTATCCTGCAAGGCCTTCAGCCTGCAGCAATTCCGCCTCTGTAAGCAACTTTTTGACAGCCACTCGCCATTCCTCAACCGTGGCAAAATCTCCGTACCCGTATGAGTGGTCAAGTGACGTGTGACCTGGCGTCATCTGCGCGAGGCCACCGAACTCAGAGATTATTGCCGCTCGATTCCCCCGTTGCTTCCCACTCCAACCTGCGCGAAGTGGTCGGAAGTAATTGTGAATGCTCAGAAAATCACCACAGCCCTGATCATACCAACCGCTTGTCGCATCGATTGGACGTGTTGCATCCAAGGCGCGAACAGCCTCAGTAGCTGTGCAAGCATCAAACTGTCCCCAACCCTCGTTAAAGAGCGTCCAAAATCCAATCGAAGGATGCCCGTCCAAAAGCTTGACCATTTCCTGACAAGTTTCTGTCCACTCCTTGCGATAGCTCTCGTCACCTGCGGATAAAGCCTCGTGATGAGTTGGAGTTGTGTCGTCAAATCGTCCCCAGGTAAAGCTGAACAGCGTCGGCTTTCGACTCGTGTGCCAGGGGCTATATGCGCTACCGCCCGAAACACAATCCTGCCAAACCAGCATGCCGAGTCGATCACAGTGGTAGTACCAGCGTTCGCTTTCAATCTTGATATGCTTTCGCAGCGTATTAAAACCAGCCGACTTCATGGCTTCTACGTCATATACCAGCGCATCATCGGACGGCGCCGTCAGCAATCCGTCAGGCCAATAGCCCTGATCCAGCACGCCACGCACAAAATACGGCGCTCCATTCAAATGCACCCTTGGCACACCAGCCTCATCGCGCTTCACTTCAACAGTACGAAACGCGCAATAACTGTGGATTGCATCGACAGCTACGTCATCCTGTCGAAGCGTAGCCTCCACGGTATAGAGGTGCGGGCTCTCCGGTGACCAAAGCTGCGGCACATCCACATGCAGCTCAGCAGACACCTCCCCTGCCTCGCTCACCGGAAGCCTGGCGAAAAGAACGTCTTGCCCAAGCTCATCTTTAAGCGCCAACTCCAGCTCCACCGCGCTCGACTGCGTGCTCGACTTCGCACTTGCTGACCCGCTTACCTGCACGTTCACCTTAACTTCAAGAGCGCCGAACATGTCGCCCTTTAACGTCAGCGACTCAAGATGAGCTGCAGAAACAACCTCGTACCACACACTCTGCCAAATTCCACTCTGAGCGGTGTACCAAATGTCGCCACGCAAAAGTCGCTGCTTGCCGCGCAGTTGAGAGCCGGTATCGCTTGGATCCCAAACGCAAAGCACGAGCTCAGCAGTGGCCGCACTCTCAACCGCACTCTCAGCCTCAGCGGCACTCTCAACCGCACCTGCCACCTCGACCAACCCAAGCAGATTCGTAATGTCAAAAGAAAACGGCAGGTAACCGCTAATATGCGTACCGGCGAGCTTGCCGTTTACAAAACATGCGCACATCCAGTCAACCGCATCAAAATGCAGAATAAGCCGCTGGTCATCGGTCAGTTTTGGCAAGTCAATTTTGCGCCTGTACCACAAAAGCTCATTTGGACGCACCGTACGACCAACCCCAGAAAGCGGAGCTTCTGGCGAGAATGGCACCACAATCTGCCCATCCCAACGGGAAGGAATTGCCTGTTGCGTGAGGGTTTCTGCGTCCACCTCGCCATCTACCGGCGCAATCGCATACTCCCACACGCCGTTCAGCATCACGTAATTGTCGCGCTGCATACGAGGACGCGGATGCTCAGGCAACACGTTCGATGTATCAAGCGACTCTCCCCAAACAGTCGTCAGAGAATTCAGCGTTTCCTCCGTATGCTTTTTGGGCGCACTTGCCAAAACACGACGAATATCCAGCATCGCATCTCTCGTTTCTCATGAAGCAGCAGGTAGAAGCACTAACAAACTAGCATGACGTATACGAAGCAAGCATGACACGAGCATGCCTTGCGGACGTATGTATATCATAGCCGCTTCGTAAAAGTATTTATATAGCGAGAAAATCAAATAAGCCCCAGCTCACCTATGGGGCTGGAGCTCAACTAAAAGCAAATATCGACGTGAATATCCACGTGAATGGTCACGTAAATATTCAC